>NZ_CABSQO010000012.1:0-102803 GCF_902479755.1 uncultured Tissierella sp.
TATATTCATTTCTCCTTAATTACCTATTTTTAAAAATTAGGTCTTGATAAATTAAAGAGATTGCTTGAAATGTACTCATATCACACCACCTCCTTTCTTTTATGAAATGAGATGGTATCACACCCTGCATATCGATTGCCTTGCCCTAATAATATCATAGAAGATATTTGTCTTTCAATATTAATTAAATAAAAATAAGTATCAAAATCAGTACAGCCTTAACCTTTAGCATATTGATTAACTAAAACGGCCACTAATTTTGATACTTACTCAATTATCTATCTCTTCTTTAATCCTAATATTTCTCTTGCTTCATCTGGAGTAGCTATTTCTCTACCTAGTTCTTTAGCTATTCTTACAACCTTTTCAACTAATTCACCATTTGACTTAGCTAATACTCCCTTTTCTATATATACATTATCTTCAAAACCTACTCTAACATGTCCTCCCATAGTAATAGCAACTGCTGCTAATGGGAATTCATGTCTACCTATTCCTGCTACAGTCCAAGTGGATCCTGCTGGAATACTATCTACCATAAATGATAAATCTCTAACAGTTGCAGCCATTTGCACACCTAATACAAAATCAAAGTGCATTGGCTCTTTTATGAAGCCTTGCTTAGCATATTTGATTGCATAGTCAACCATACCCTTATCAAATACTTCTACCTCTGGCTTAACTCCTCTTTCAATCATAAGTCTGCCAAAGTTTTTAATAGTATTTTCAGTATTTACAAATACTTCATCCCCGCCAAAGTTACAAGTACCACAATCTAAAGTTGCCATTTCTGGCCCTAGTTCTGTTGGTTGAAGCCTTTCTTCGTCAGTCATACCAACTGCGCCACCTGTAGAAGGTTGGATAATAACATCAGGACATCTCTTATAGATTTCATCCATACAAGCTTTAAATCTAGCTTTATCTTGAGTTGGAGTACCATCATCTTCTCTAACATGAAGGTGAATTATACTTGCCCCAGCCTTATATGCTGCTTCTGCTTCTCTACCAATTTCCTCTACAGTATAAGGAACCGCCGGATTGTGCTCCTTAGTTACTTCCGCACCACAAATAGCAGCAGTGATAATTAATTTTTCCATATAAACGCCCCCCTATTATTCAATTAACAATTAACAATTCACAATTCACAATTGTTAGGGCACGTTTTTCGGGTCTCTTTCCCTAATTAACTGCTTTCATAGTTGTGCATTGTGCATCGTGAATTGTGCATTTGTTTTATTTTTTACTATTTTCTTTTCTTGTCTTTTGGAACTAAACAAGTTCCCTCTGCTCTACAAACTACTACTGGTTCTTCTAGTACATCACAAGCTGATGGACTAATATCTGGTCTAGGTATTATAACCTTTCTAGCTTCAAATACCATTTTTCTAGAAGTATTCCCTACCTTTACAATTTCTCCTACTGCCTCGATATAATCTCCTGCATATACTGGAGCTGTAAATTCTACCTTGTCATAAGCTACAAATAGTCCTTCATCCCCGTCATGTCTAATAAGTAATTCTGTAGCTACATCTCCAAATAACGCCAACATTCTAGCACCGTCTACTAAATTCCCACCATAATGAGCATCTTGAGTACTCATTCTAAGTCTAATCATTGCCTTTTCCATAATGTCCCCTCCATTGCTTATGTATTTGGATTTATTATATCATATTGATAATATAGTAACAAGATATTGAATCTATACTGTTATTAAATCAATACCTTACCATATATATCAATTACTCTATCATTAAATGTTGAATAAAACAATAAATTATCTACTTTTATATTTTTATCTCTCATGATCTCTTCAAATAATATTTTATAACCCTCTAATTGTGAAGTATAATCTCTCCTAAGCTTTCTATCCATATCTTTACTAAAGCAAACATCTGTCTTATAATCAATGATTGTCCAATTATCATTCTCAGACTGAATTACCAAATCCATTGTTCCATTAATAAGTATGGTTTTATTACCTTTCTCTGCAAGTTTAGTCTCATCTTTAAATAAAAAGCTTAATATCCTATTTAAAGCAGCTTCGTTCTTCTCATCTATTGCTATGGTGAAGGATAATTCAGGAAATACTTTCTTTGCATTTCTAAAAAGTTCTAAGATATCTTCATTGTTTATAAAATTATTTAATATTTTTCTGGCATATTTATAAATCTTTCTTTTAATTATGTCCCTAGCCCCTTTGTTTCCTTTTTCAATTGCAATATTAAGTATTTCTTCAACTCTATTATTAGCAATAGAATAGAATAATCCAATATTTGTTTTATTAATTTCTAAATTGTCCATACCTTCATTAATTGATATATTTAAAGCATAATCAATAACATCTTCACTAACATTATTTAATTTATTACTTTTCTTAATTAGAATTTCTATGGCTCTATGTATAATGCTGCCATATATCTTACCCCTAGGCCCCATAACCTTCGGTTTTAATATTCTAGTATTTCTAAGTCTAGGGCTTATATATATTTTCCTTTTCCTCTCGTAACCAGATTCTCTAACATCATCTCTCCCTAATTCAAACTGGGATGGCGTAACTTTTAAATAGCTAGGACTAGATATCTCTTTTATTATTCTTAAATCCTTAGTGATATCTAATTCTCTTTTCTTTTCTTCAGATATCATTAAATCTTTTATTTTAGTTTCTATTTCATTTTCTAGCTTTATTTCCTTATTTATATTTTTAGATAGAGGATATAAGAAACTTCTCTCATCAATAGCATCAGCTACAATCAATACTGATTTTCCCCTAGTAGCTGCTACATATAAAAGTCTGTCAACTTCTGCTTCCATAAAGAGTTTTTCTCTCTCTTTTCTTTCCATTTCTTTTGGTCCAAGGATATTATGGCTTCCTGCATAAACTATGAACCCAATACTTCTATTATTCTCATCCTTTTGAACATAGTGAGTATTAGAAGAAACAGTTCTTTTTTTATGTGCACCAACTAGTATAACTATATTAGCTTCCAAACCCTTTGATTTATGAATATTCATTATTCTTACAGCATTCTCTGCTTCTTCTTTACTTATAGGCAATTCATAATTTACCTTATCCCTTGTTATTTTTTTTAATTCTTCTCTTATTTCATATATACTGCCACAGTTTTTCAATTTTAAAATTTCTATAGTTTGCCTAAGAGCAGAATCCGCATCTCTTCTTTCCAATCTCTCATATTGTCTATGAATATCATAAACACCAATCTGACTCTCTACAACTCTTTCAATAAAGGCTATTGGGTTAAGTTTTCTTGATAAATCAACAATTTCATTCATATGGCTAAATGCCTTTTTAATACTTAAGTGTTTAATTTCATCAATCTTATTTCTGAAGAAAATAAATTGTGATAAATTTTTATTATCCTCCATAAACAATTCTATAGTTTCTAAATCTAAATAAAAGGAATTTCTCAAAGCTGATACTACTTTTATATTATCTCTATAATCAACTAAGGAATCTATCAAAATAAATAGATTCAAAACCTCTCTAGTGTCTCCAAGGTTTTTCTCTCCTGCCAATACAGCAGATATACCTCTATCCTTCAATGATTTAAGATAAAATCCCGTTTCCTCATTAGTCTTTGTGAGGATCATTATATCTCCTTCTTTTACTTTTCTATTGATATTATAATAATCCTTCTCCCCATCTATTATTTCTTCTTTTCTTTTTCTAACCTTTTCAGTAATATAGTAATTCCTTAAGATATCTTCTACAATATTAGCCACATATTCTTGATCTTCCTTTTCTGGATAATTGTATTTATAAGTTCCTTTTACTATTTGTCCTTCTAAATCTTCGTTATTCCATAAGCTCAATATACCTGTGAATCCAGCCTGCACATCAGTAGAATATTCATCAAATCCAAAGCCAATATTATCTTTATTCCTAAATGTAGATTCTATCCAATTACATATATCATCAGATGACCTAAAATTAATATCTAAATGTACTACCTCTCCATTATTTGATATTATTTCTTTTACTTGATTATATATTGTAATATCTGCTCTTCTAAATCTATATATAGATTGTTTGGGATCACCTACTACAAATAAGGAACCTGGTACAGGTTTACAATCCTGCCAACGCTTTACACCATTATACTCAACTTCTTTATCAGTCAAGTGAAGCACTAATTCAGCCTGCATAGGATCTGATAGCGATAGGTAAATCTTTGATATTATCTCCGACTTTTCCCCCGCTCCACACTGTACGTGACAGTTTCCCGTCATACAGCGTTCCATCGAATATACATTACTTATTTAAATGGTACAATTACCGACTTTTATACGAAGTTTGTTAATTTTATCTATTTCTTTTTTGTTAAGATTTAATAACTTGAAATATTTTTCAATAGTCTCTGTATTAGTGGCGTGTATTAATTTATGGCAATTCTTTAATATAAAGGTTAAGTTCTCATATGCGTCTGTTCCGCCTAATTCTCTTGGCTTCTTATGATGGACTTCCATATCTCCTATTTCCAATGGTCTTCCAGTTATTGCACATTTTCCATTTTGTCCACAGTATAGTGAGATTCTATTATCATTATATTCAATACTTTCATCTCTTACTGGGTTGTACATCAGGTAATTTAATACTCTGATATTTATTTTGTTTAGCTGTGCATGTATTAACCTTCTACCTTCCTCCGTATAGTCACATATTTCTTGTGAAAAGTTCCATGGAGGTTTTGTTTTTACCAATGATATTGGGAAGATTATCTGTCCAAGCAAGAATATCTTTTTACCTTTATGGTCGCTATAGAATTTTGTATATGCCTTTGTAATTGCACCACTTTTTGTTCGTATTTTACTTGTTCGGTTTTTAAGGTTCTTTTTGACTAAGAAATCGATTTGTGCGAAGTCTTTGGATACATGTGTTGCTACGCTATAATACTGTTGTCTGCCTAAAATTGAGGCATTAAACTTATTGACATCAGTTTTTAATTGCGATTTTTGCATCCTTTTAATACTACTTCTAAATTGTTTGATAACTTTCTCTTTTGCTTTGTAACTCATATAGGATTTAACTACATACTTTTCACCTTTGGGAACTACTTTAAGTCTTATACCTAAGAATTCAGTATAGTTTTTGTTCAAATTTGTGATTTTTGATTTTTCAGGACTAATGTCTAATCCTAATCTCTCTTTTAACCACTGTTTAGTAGCCTCAAAAGCTTTTACTGCTGTATCATAGTCTCTACAGAATATTTTAAAATCGTCTGCGTATCTTACGATAAACATTTCTTTAAGATTGGTTTTTCTAAGAGCCAAGTACTTAGGGGCTTTATCTATAATAATTTTCCCGCCTGGCTTCTTTTTGTTGGTTACAAGTTTACTTCTGGTTTTTAAATTCTCCCATTGACTTGCTATCCACCAATCTAATTCATTCAGCACTATATTTGATAGTAATGGAGAGATAATTCCTCCTTGTGGTGTACCTTTATCAGGTATTCCCACACCTTTTATTTCAGCTTTAAGCATTTTGGAGATAATTGAAACCAATCTTTTATCCCTTATGCCCAGAGTCCACATTTGCTTAAGAAGCTTTCCATGATTTACATTATCGAAGAACCCTTTAATGTCTATATCAACTACATAATGTAGTTTGTTTATATTTGCTAATGTCATGGCTCTTGAAATTGCGTGATGGGCACTCCTGTTAGGTCTGAATCCATAACTATGGTTATAAAATTTGGCTTCACAGATAGGTTCTAATATTTGCAATATACATTGCTGTATTAATCTATCCTCTATCGTTGGAATTCCCAACGGTCTTATTCCACCAGTAGGTTTTGGTATTTCTACTCTTCTAACTGGATGCGGTTTATAGTTACTTAATCTTCCCTTAACGTAATTCACAAGCTTTTGTGGTTCGTTTTCAGCTATTTCTACTATCGTATTTTCATTTGTGCCTTTTGTTTTGCTACCTTTGTTTCTCTTTATATTTCTGTAGGCTAATTGAATATTTCTGTCATCTGTAATTAGTTCCAAGAGTTTTGTAAAGTTGTAATTTCTTTTGCTCTTGTCATATAAGTCATCAAACATACCTTGTAAATCATAATATTCATTGTTTCTTAGTTTTTTCTTTTTCTTCGTATTTTTCCCTGTCGTCATCAGTCAACTAATCACCTTATCTTTCGAATTGGTTTTCGTTTCTTTTAGTCATACTCGAACCTAATGAATATTGCACTTTTAAATTTTCGTGTATACTTCGACTTGTGGCTATCCCTCCACGACTTATTATCATCGCTTCATTGGTACTGTGCCACTACTTTCACCAGCGTTAAGATAAGTTATAGCAAGTTTCGCCTTTCCTTATCAACAATTCATCGAGGGCAAGCTCTCCTTGTCACTGGCTTACCACGTTCCTACATTCCTATCTTTGCATATGCTTTTAGGTTTCCCTCTGAGCCTGTTAGCTTGATAGTGCCTGTAACACTATAAGGTATTTCATAAAGACAACTTTTTACTTTACCTCACTAACCTTACAATAGTAAGAATACCATTTCTGATATCTATTCCTTTAGACCCTTTCATTCGGGATTTCGTCAGTATACCTTTTAATAGTATACGATTCTCACCATGAGCATTTTATAGACATCCGACCTATAGGTTGCGACATCCACCTCTGGACATTGTTCCTGTAAGATTGCTCTTACTTAGGGCAACTCTCAGCCGACTTCACCGAGCTCATAACATCTTCATTCTTGCAAATCCGACGCTATTCGGAGGATTAATGGGACCCTTCAGGGCGTTACTCCTTCATTTGATACCTCGGAATGTAAGTTCTCCCATCTAATGATGGTGAATAGCCTTTTCAGCTACTAACGTGTCGCACTATCTTGAAACTCATCTATATAGAAATGTTTATATTTATTTTTAAAATGTTTTCTAGCTGATGGAGATTCCTTAATTAATTTAGAAGCCCTATACAATAGCTCATTGAAGGTAAGTTTCCCTCGATATCTTTCTTTTTTATAATCTACAGCCATATTGATAAACTCTGTGCAATAATTATATACCATAGCATTTAGTTTATAATATATACCATAAATTCCTTCGATTAAATTCTTATATTCATGAGCATTATCTAAGTTCCAGTACTTTTTAGCAATAACTTTTTCAAATATCCCTTCTATATCAAACTCTTCCTTACCATATTCCTTTAGAATACTATCTAGATAATTTATTAGACTTTGTTTTTCTTCTAATATGGAGCGAAACAGTTTCGCTAGATTAGAATTATTCTTAAAAGGCTCTATATTTAAATACCCATAATCCTTCTTTATATCTTCAAATTCCTTTTCGATTTCCTCAAATTTATAATCATCATCTTCATAGCCACTAAATCTAATGTCCGGATTTTCAAGAGCTAAAATTGCCTTACTTCTCAATTCTTTATAATCAATATTTACCTTTGACAGTAAATCTATAATCTTTTTATATTCTTTCTCTTTATCCCTTAAAAACCTATACCATATTTCATTATGGAACTCTTCATCATCTTCTATTATTTGGTAATTTGGAGTGATGTCAGCATCAAAGGGCATTTCTCTTAAAATTAACTCACAAAAGGAGTGTATAGTTCCGATAAATATCTTATCTACGGCTTTGAGCCTTTGAATTATTTCTGGATTAGTTTCTCCTTTAAGATATTCCAGAGCATTTAATTGAATCCTTTCTGCTAATTCAGTTGCCGCTGCTTTAGTAAATGTAATTGCTACTAAATTAGCAGGATTTATTTCTGATGTAATAATATGATTGATAATCCGTTGCACAATTATAGTGGTCTTTCCTGCACCAGCTCCTGCTTCTAAAAGATAATTTTTATCAAAGATCTTTATTATTTCTTCTCTCTTTTTCATTTCTTCTCTTATTAGTTCCTCTTTATTTATCATATCCTCCCTCCTCTTCTACCTTAGTTAAACCCTTGTCCACCATACATATAGGACTATAATCGCAATATCTGCATATACCCTTTGAATCAAATATTACTTGAGATTGTTCCTCTAATATATCCATATCTAATAAAGTCTTTATTCTATTTTCTATTACATTTATAAATTCTTCACTGAAATCTAAATCAATAACCCCATTCTTTTCGTGCCCTTCAAATATATAAGTAAATTTGCATACTTCTGGTCTTAAGGATATATCTTTTTTAGATTCTAATATTTTCTCTAATGTTTTTTTATAAATATAATACTGAAGTTTTTGTGTTTCTGAATAATTGTAGTCTTTATTTTTACCTCTACCTGTGGAAAACCTTAATCTTTTTTCAAAGTTATCCATACTTCCTGTTTTATAATCCACAATTCTGAATACATTCTTATCTATATTATTTATATCCACCCTGTCTATAGATCCTGATATATCTAATTCTAATCCCATAATATCTATCCTCTGTTTAGGAAGTACACCAAATATTTTATTATTCTTCCCTCTTTTATCTCCAAAGGATAATTCATTTACTAGTACTATCCATTCACTATCATTATTTGCAATATCTACTATATTTTGACATGCATTTATTAAATTTTGTTTTTCTCTTAGATATATCTCTTGAAGCAGACAGACATTATCCTTTGCTGATTCAATACACTGTTTCTCCACTAATTCCACTATTTTCTCTTTAGTCTGTTCTTCTTCATTTAAATTAAAATAACTATCTAACACTTCATGTACTATGATGCCCTTTGTTACTCCATCAAGCCATCTATCAACTCTAATATCTACATCTTCTTTAGCACTTAAGCCCATTATATTTTTAAGATAAAATTTCCTAGGGCATTCAGCCAAGGTCTCCAGTGAGGTTGCAGATTTAACCATATCTCTCCCTTGAATTACTCTTTTCTTTTCCTCATATTTCTCTTGTTTTCTTTCTCCCATTATATCCTTTAACTCATTATATATTTGAGATGGCGATTGTACTTTTATGTTGACCGTATCGAAGTTTGAATAACCTATGGATATGTTCTCAAAATCAGCCGTTAATAATTCTTTTACCTTATACTTTTTATATTCATAATTATCATTTGCAAAGGAAATCTTGTCAGATATTCTAGTTTTGGTCGTATCAAGCAGAATAGGTGATTCTACTACCTTATTAGATAAACTAGTACTATCTAATCCTATTAAATAAAGATTCTTTCTTCCCGTATATCCTGCGCTTTTAAAACTTGTAATAAATATACTTCCCGGCTGAGGTTGGGATCTAAGTATCTTGCTTTGTTTAATATAGGATAGAACTATATCAAAATACTCATGCCTACTAACTTCCATATTAATATCTCCAATTTTATCCAGAGTTTCTAAGACTACCTGTTTTGCAGCTCCATCATATTTATTTACATTCTTTACATACCTTGTTATTAAGCTCATAAACTTTGGAATACATTGATCAAATCTAATATACTCATCTCTTGGTATAGCTTCAAATAGCCCTTTAAAAAATTCTTTAAGCCAAATTCTTTTCTCTACTTGAAATTCATTTAAATTCTTATCTCTTTCTATGTCTTTATTAGTATCATCTTCTAATCTTAATACTCTATCATAGTTTTCCTTTAAGGATACAATCTTACATTCTACTAGTTCTTCGTACATTTCAGGGGCAGAAAATTTATCTATTTTAATGTCATCATTGATAAAAATAGGTCTTATTTCCTTTATATTATAATAATTTACAGCCCATGCAAAAATAGTATTTATAAATCTATAAACACTGCTGGATTCAATATTTAAACCTCCACCAAAGTTTCCAGGTATTCTATGTATGTCCAATTCAATATTAATCAAATTGACATATTTACTATTGGTATATGCTATAACTACTTCATCAAGTGGGATTCTTTTTCTCTTGATGTCCTCTAAAATAATCCCTATTTCTTCCTTTGTTCCATAGCCTTCATAAAACTTAATATTCTTATTTTCAAATTCTGCCTTTCCTGAATCTTCTTTATAATAATAATTCTTTGGATGACCTTCAACTGATTTAACAGGCATTTTAATCCTTGTGCAATTTTTGAATTTCTTAAATAATATTTCTTCCACATTATTAAATTCAATATTAGATGCTATAGCTATTTTCTTTTCCTGATATAGATTTATATTTGATGAATTTGATGCTTCAATAATTATGTCACAGTAATCTACAGCATTTAATTTCTTTAGTCTAGCTTTGTATTCCATATATATCTTGTCTAGATTCTTTACTTCTGGAAAATGTTCTAATCCACTGTATTTTAACTCCATTATTACCTTATATACTTCTTCAGCAGTTTTTGAATCTATTAGATTTGGTCTGAAGAAAAAACTGTCTGAATCTAACTTAGATAAATCCTTAAGTATGCCTATGATCAAATTGTTTCCTAGAATATCGTCAATTATCAATTTATTGTTATTTGCAATATATTCTTCACATATCTCAAAGGCTAAGCCCTGTGGAGTCACTGTCCTAAGATTTATAGAAGGATAGCCATCTCTAGCCATCTTATTTACGATTTGCATTCCTATGGTCCTTGTTGGAACTATAAATATCTTTTCATCTAAAATATTTTCTTTACAAAATTCCCTTAATTCTATAAGTTTCATACCTTCACCCTCTTCTATCTCCTTATGGTATATAAATATTCGACATAAAAAATAAAAATCCTTTAATTTAACAAAAATATAGACTCCTAAAAGTCAACTTCAGCCATATATGTGCCTTCACCGCTTCTTACAAAACTGTAAGATAGGTATACAAACTTTAATAATATTGTAACTATTTAATAAACTATATTATGGTAAAATGGAGTTAGCAATAATTACATGGGGGTGAGCTAATTTTTGGAGGATCTAATTGTATTAAACAATTTAAGAAAGGTATATAGAATGGGAGATGAAAAAATTATTGCCCTTGATAATGTATCTCTATCCATTAGAAAAGAAGAATTTATATGTTTACTTGGTACATCTGGATCTGGTAAGTCTACACTATTGAACATGATGGCAGGTTTAGAAAAACCCACCAAGGGTGAAATTACCATAGGCAAGTATCCAATACACAAGATGAATGAAAGAGATGTAACTAAATTTCGTCAAAAATATGTAGGCTTTGTATTTCAATCCTATAATCTAATCCCTACTCTTTCAGCTTTAGAAAATGTAAGTCTAGGTCTTACTTTCCAAGGGATACCAAAAGCTAAAAGAGAGAAGATGGCAAAACAAATGTTAATTGATGTAGGACTAGAAAAAAGACTTCACCATAAACCTTCTGAGATGAGTGGTGGACAACAGCAAAGGGTAAGTATTGCAAGAGCATTTGTAGGTAAGCCACAAATAGTATTTGCTGACGAGCCTACAGGAAATCTAGATACAAGAACTACACTTGAGATTATGAATCTAATCACTGGAATGGCTTACGAATTTAAACAAACCCTAATTATAGTAACTCACGATGTAGAGATCGCTGATTATGCACATAGGGTAGTATATCTAAGGGATGGACATATAGAAAAGATTACAGAAAATGAAAACATAATAAAGGGGGCAGTAAATTAGATGAAAAGAGTTTTAAGTATTTTTTTAGCAGTATTATTAGTTATACTTCAAGTGCCAAATATAGGATTTGCCTATGGTGAAGGAAATCCTAATTTAGTAATCAGTAATTCAAATACCTATACTGCAAAGGCAGGAGAAACTGTCTCTGTATCAGTGCAACTTACAAATACTGGAAATGGTTATGCAACTAATATTTCTGGAAGCTTAAGTGGTGAATCCACTGGAGTAGTTTATGTCGATGGCTCTTCACATGATAGTATTAGAAATCTTAGGGATGGCAGTACAGGAACCTTATCTTTTAGAGTAAAAGTAGATGAATCAGCTGATGGTAAAAATTATTCATTACCACTAAATATAACTTATTATAATGAAGGATATTATATTGATAAAGAAGATGGGTCTAGAGAATATGTACAACCACAAAAATTCACATTAACAGAAAATATCAACATCAGAGTGGCACAAGATAAGACTTCACCACAATTAGTAGTCAATAGAGTAGATATCATGCCTTCTTCTACTGTTAATGCAGGGGAAACTATTGCCGTAGGCTTTGAGATAGGAAATATAGGCAGTGCCATTGCAAAGGATCTAAGAGTAACTCTAGAAGGTCTAACCAATGAAGGATTTACATTAGCAAACGGTGTAAACTATAAGACAGTTCAATCTCTAGAATCTGGCAAGAAAACCTATATATATTTTGAATTGAAATCTTCAAAAACATTAGCAGGTGGAAGCTATGAGCTAAAATTAGACTTATCCTATAAGGATGCAAAAAACCAAGCTATACAAGATAAGAGTAACTTCTTTATAACTGTTGCTGGAAATAAAGGTCAATCTTCTAATCTAATAATAGAGAACTTAGTTTCTCCTACAGGCTCCATTGGTCAAAATAAAGAAGTAGATATAAGTTTTGATATAAGAAATCAAGGGCAAGCAGATGCAAAGAATGTGGTCATCACAGCTAGCAGTGAAGACCAAAGTGGAGTAGTACCTAAGACAGTAAGCACTATAAAGCTTAACTCCTTGGCTAAAGGTGCTACAGAAAAAGTTAATTTTAAATTTTTAACTACAAAAGCCTCTGAAACTAAAAACTATCCTATTAAAATTACAGTAAAATATGTAGATGATTTAGGAAAAGAAGATACAGTTGAACAATTCGTAGGTGTATTTGTCGTAGCACCAGAAACTGGAGATTCTACTAAGGGCAAACCAAAGCTAATCATAGATAAATATAGTTTCCAGCCACAACTTGTTAAAGCTGGAGAAAATTTTGAGATGACTCTTTCCTTCTATAATACTTCTAGCAATAAGGCTGTAAAAAACATAAAAATATTTTTAACAGCAGAATCTGGTGCTACCAAGGATACTGAAAAGGCCGGTAATTCTGCATTTACACCAGTAGATAGCTCAAATACTTTCTATATCGACTCCATACCACCTAAAGGTAGAGTTGAAAAAACTATTACTATGTTTACTGTACCAGATGCCATTGCAAAGACTCATACTATAACAGCAAACTTTGAATACGAAGATAGTGAAGGTACTGAATTAAAAGATATTGAGTTAATTGGAGTTCCTGTAGTCCAACAATCAAGACTAGAAACTGCAGAATTACAGCTTTATCCTGATGCAATGGTAGGTCAGCCACTACCAGTATCATTGGAGTTCTATAATACTGGTAAAGTCACTCTATACAATATGATGGTCAAATTAGAAGGAGATTTCCAAACTGAAAACGGAAGCTATTATGTTGGTAATTTCGATAGTGGTAGTAGTGAATTTTTTGAAGGAATGGTAATACCATCTCAACCTGGTGAATTAACAGGTGCTGTACTCTTTACCTACGAAGACTCCACAGGTCAGAAGCAAGAACTAAGAAAAGAATTTACACTAAATGTAACAGAAATGCCTCCAATGGAGGAATTCCCTGGTGAAATGCCACCTCCAGATGATATGAAATCTGGTGGAATCAAGGGAATTCTCAAATCTAAATGGCTATGGATTAGTTTAGTAATCATAGGAGCTGGAGTAGGAGGTTTTATTTTCTACAAGAAAAAGAAAAAAGAAAAGGAAATGGCCCTAGATGAGTAATTTAGACTTATTTAGAATGGGAATAAAAAATCTGTGGAGAAGAAAACTAAGAACCTTTCTTACAGTCCTTGGAGTAATCATAGGAGCTAGCTCCATTATAGTAATGCTTAGCCTTGGCTTTGGAATGAGTAAATCCTTTGAAGAGCAAATAGCTCAATGGGGCAGCTTGACTACTATAAATGTTCAAAAGAGTTGGGTGGAACAGCCTGGACAAAAGCAAGCAGTCTTAGATGACAAAGCTGTAGCCTCATTTAAATTAATACCTAATGTTGCAGCTGTAAGTCCAATGCTAGAAGCCCATGGTTCCATAATTAATGGGAGATACCTATCCAATGCTCCTATTAGAGGAATAGATCCTGATTCTATGGAAGCCTTTGGATTCGAAGTAGCAGAAGGCAGACTCCTAAGTAAAAATGATGAGTTAACAGTAGTATTTGGCGGGCGAATGAAAGATAGTTTCTATGAACCGAAGTCAAGGGTTTGGAGAGAACCAAAAATAAACCTTATGAAAGATAGAATGACCCTTACCTTAGACCCAAATTATGGTTGGTCTAGTCCTGGAGAGAAGAAACCAAGCTATAAAGAATATAAAATTAAGGTTGCAGGTGTATTAACTGAGGGTGATTGGCAAACAGGATATGGAATATATATGCCTATTACAGAAGTACAAAAACTTCTAAAAGAAAAAGAAAAAGCTGAAAATCAAAAACCTCAACCAGGCAGAAAAAAAGAAACTGGATATAATAAAGTAGATGTTAAAGTCAACGATATGAAAAATGTTCAGGAAGTTCAAAAACAAATCAAAGAAATGGGATATGAAGCCTATAGTTTGAACGATGAGCTAGAATCCATGAAAAAACAAGCTGCAGTAATCCAAGCTGTACTAGGTGGTATCGGTGCAGTATCACTCCTAGTAGCAGCTATAGGTATTACAAATACCATGGTAATGAGCATATATGAAAGAACTAAAGAAATTGGAGTAATGAAGGTAATAGGTGCTTCCCTTAAGGATATAAAGAGACTATTCTTATTTGAATCGGCACTTATAGGCCTCACGGGAGGTGTTTTTGGAGTAGGATTTTCCTATTTGATATCCTTCCTTATAAATAAATTTAGTGGACAATTTGGTCAGGCTATAGGTGCCTATGGAGCTACAAAGATATCTATAATCCCAATATGGTTAATCTTTGCTGCCATGGGATTCTCAGCCCTTATAGGAATAATGTCAGGATACTTCCCAGCTAGACGTGCTATGAACTTATCCGCATTGGAAGCTATAAGAACAGAATAGACTAAAAAAGAGACTACTTAGTCTCTCTTCGTAAAAGGCTGCTTTCCTATAGGAAAGCAGCCTTTTTTATTCTATTTATTATTTCGCACCTTCAAGTGCGGCATTTACAGCTTCTATAATACCGTTACTAGTATTAGTAGCTCCTGATACTGTATCAACTTCTGTTGAATTTTTCTCTACTATACTTTCAGGTACTTGTTCTATTGCAGGCTCACAGATTCCTTCTGTCTCTTCATGAGATACTACCTCTACATCTGCAATCTTTCCATCCTTTACTTCTACTGAAACTGTGATATCTCCATTATTTCCTTGCCCAGTACCCTCATATGTACTATCATTATATACTGGAGCCTTTTCACCACAGCCAACTAAAGTAAGCATCATAGCTAAAACTAGAGCAACTGCCAATATTGACTTCTTCATCTTCTCTACCCCCTTTTTTGCATATTTAGCATATTTTAAGATATGCCACACATATATCATTATATAACAAATTATGAAAAATTTCCATTTTCTTTTAAGTATAATAAGAAAAAGCCTCCAAGAGAAGCATTTGGAGGTGATTCCTTAGAACTCCTTTAATCAAGTTGTTAAAATAAAAAGACAAAAGTAGAGCTTCCTATCTACTATAAAAAATAGTCCAGTGGTTTGAATCTACAACCCACTGGACTATTTTAATTAGTTTAATATTATCTCAATTGTATAGTATTTGCTATAAATGAAAAACCATCATAGCTACCAATTACATTTATCCTATCTCCTCTTCGTAAATCTAAAAAAGATATTGACTTTAGGTTTCTATCAGCAACTACTACATCTGATTTAACATAGACTGCTATTTCATCACCATATTTTGAGCTATCTAAATCAAAATTTTCAATTAATAGAGTTATCTCCCTAGTTCTAGAATTAATATATTGTATCTTACCTAACATACTTGCTTCTAGACCCTTAGAATCTGCCTCTATTTCAACAATTTCATCGCCTTCTGTCACTACTTCTACATAATGGCCTACACTCAAGTCACGAGAATTTGTAATTACTCTGTCAACTCTAATATACACATCTTTGCCTAAAATGTATCTTTCTTCCTTCTTAGTTTCTTGATTTAAAATAGTTACTTCCGTATTTTGATTAAATGCAATATTTAGTCCTCGAATTTGACCCTTAATGTTCTTCTTAACTACTTTTGCCTCTATATCCTTAACCACATCGTATTCAGCTATGATATAAGCTTCATCCTTTAACTTTAAATCCTCTGGCTTTACCACTCTACTGTTCCTAGTTATATAAGTTTTACTATCGATTAAAAACTTATATGTGTTATCTTTAGAATCAACTATAGTGATATTATATTCTTTATCTCTACTATCTTTAACAGGAGTTATTTCCTTTATGATACCTTCTACCTTCTTTTCTTTACTCTCAGCTTCAATATCATATATTACTCCATTTTTAATCTTTAACTCTACTAAATCTCCTTCTTTTAAATTCTTCAAATATACCGACTTACCATCTAAATATATATCTGCATCTTTGTCTACAGTAAAGTCTTTAGATATAGTCTTCTTATCCTCTGTATATTCCACAGTGATTTTAGATGTAGAAGAGTTTAAATATTTTATCTTACCTGATATTTCTTCTTCAAGGGATGTTGCTTTAACTGATATAAGTTCTTTAGTCCCCTTCTTAATACTCAACTCTACTTCTTGCCCTTCGGCTAATCCAAGATAAGTAGTTGCCTTTCCATCTACAGTTATAGATGTGTTATTCATTACTTGATAGGCAACTTCTCCACCGCGAACATCTTCTACCATTAAGAATTTATATACTCCTACATCTGAAATCTTTATCATTACAGTTCTCAACGTCTCAGTCTCATCCTTTGGCGTTTCAGGAGTAGTAGGAATAGTAGGAGTTGTTGGCGTTGTAGGATTGCCTTTCATATAATCATAAGCTGTGGACATCATCTTAGCCATTACAGCTCTTGTCAGTTGAGTATTAGGACCAAATGTACCGTCTCCTTGTCCCTTAGGATCTAATACTCCAACATCTATTAAAACAGATACATATTTAGTTTGAATAGCAGACATACTCATTACATCTTTATAAGTCAATGATACTATTTGTTTGTTTTTAGCAGTATCTTCTAAACCCATAGCTTTAACTAAATATTCACAGGTATTTATTTTACTAATTGGCTTTTTGATTTGTCCATTTTTACTGGCAGTTCTTAGTTGTGATTCTGTAATTATATTTTTATATAAAGCTATAGCTAGTCCTTCCTTAGCCCAATCTTCTATCTTAAGTTCATTCAATAAAGCATTATAAGCATAGGAAGCATTATTTTTCTCTGTTGTTGTAGGATTAGTTAACCTAGCCAATAAGCTCATAGCTGCATCAAAATTAAGTTTTCCCTCTGGATCAAATTTAGTCCCATCACCAATACCTTTTATATATCCTAAGCTTGCCATCTCTTCAATGTAGTTATAACCCCAATGAGTAGTAGGTACATCTTTAAATCTAGGTGCTGCACCATAGCTTGGGATAGATGATACTAATATTGCTGAAGCTAAAATTGTAGTAACTCCCTTTTTCCAACCTTTTCTAATTTTCACATATAGCCCCCCCTTTTATTTAGTGAATAACTAATAACTAATAGTGAATAGTTTAAAAGACTCTAAATCTTTACTTAAAACTATTCACTCTTCACTATTAACTATTCACTATCTTTTTATCGCTGCCTTAATAAATTCTCTAAACAATGGATGAGCTTTTGTTGGTCTAGACTTAAATTCTGGATGATATTGAACTGCTACAAACCAAGGATGATCTTTTAATTCAATCATCTCAACTAATCTTTCATCAGGAGATACCCCAGATATAATAAGTCCTTCTTCCTCTAGCTTATCCCGATATTCATTATTAAACTCATATCTATGTCTATGTCTTTCATATATAATTTCATCATTATATATTTCAAAAGCCTTAGTATCCTCTTTAATCTTACATGGATATAAACCTAATCTCATGGTTCCACCAAGAGTATCTATATCCTTTTGCTCTGGCATCAAATCTATTACTGGATAGTCGGTGCTTGAATTAAGTTCAGAGCTATGAGCCCCTTTGAGATTTGCTACATTTCTAGCAAATTCTATAACAGCTAACTGCATACCTAAACATATGCCTAAATAAGGAATCTTATTTTCTCTTGCATATTTAATAGCTGATATCTTACCTTCTACTCCCCTATCACCAAATCCGCCTGGAACTAAAATTCCATCTACATCAGACAATAACTCATTACAATTATCGTTGTTTATTTCCTCAGCATGTATCCACTTAATCTCAACTTCCACATTATTTGCTATGGCACCATGATTTAAGGACTCGGATACAGAAATATAAGCATCTTTTAATTCAACATATTTACCTACTAAAGCAATTTTCACCTTACCCTGTGGATTATTTACTCTATCAACGATTTCATTCCACTCAGATAAATCTAGTTCTCCACATTTTAAATTAAGATGATCTATGACTAATTGCGGAAGACCTTCTCTCTCTAACATTAGAGGAATCTCATATATAGTAGAAGCATCGCTATTTTCGATGACTTCTGATGGAGCTAAGTCACAGAATAAAGCAATTTTCTCCCTCAAATCCCTAGCTAGAGGAACCTCTGTCCTACAAATAAGTACATCAGGCTGAATACCAAGGCCTCTAAGCTCCTTCACGCTATGTTGTGTAGGCTTAGTTTTTAACTCTCCCGCCTTAGATAAAAACGGTACTAGAGTTACATGGATATACATTACATTTTCTTTGCCTACATCATATTTTATTTGTCTAATAGCTTCTAAAAAAGGTAAGGATTCTATATCTCCTACAGTTCCACCTATCTCAGTGATTACAATATCTACATCTCTTTCCTTAGATGCTCTTATAATTCTTTCTTTGATTTCATTTGTAATATGAGGAATTACCTGAACAGTTCTACCGTTGTATTCCCCCTTTCTCTCTTTGTTAAGTACAGACCAATAAATCTTACCAGAAGTTACCGAACTATATTTACTCAAATTTACATCAATAAATCTCTCATAATGACCTAAATCTAAATCTGTTTCTGCACCATCGTCGGTAACAAACACTTCACCATGTTGATAAGGGCTCATAGTCCCTGGATCAACATTTATATATGGATCAAATTTTTGAATAGTAACCTTAAGTCCTCTGCTCTTTAAAAGCTGCCCTAAACTAGCAGCTGTAATACCTTTACCTAAGGATGAAACTACTCCACCTGTAACGAATATATACTTAGTGGACACTTTAACAAAACCTCCTCAAAATAACTCTTTCAATTATATTCTATCCTATTAGTTTATCTTATATAAAAAAATATGTCAATTATTTAGATGGTTACAAAAAGGTGAATAAAACAGACAAAGGGATATTCTCAACATCAGTTTTGAGAATATCCCTAGCTTATATCATCTAATTAATTTTTAGATTAAGGTATGCAAATTACCTGACCTATTTGTAGGCTATTTGGATTCACAGTTGGATTAGCACGTTGAATAGCATCTACTGTAGTGTTAAATCTTTGTGCAAGAGTAAAGAAAGTATCTCCTGCTCTAACTGTATAGGCAAATGTTCCTGGAGGACAGGTTGTAGTCGGAGCACAATTTACACCAAGTGCAGTCCATGTCATTCTACCCACTATTCCATCAGGTACAAGATTTCTACTTCTTTGGAATGCTATAACGGCTGCCTGTGTTCCAGTGCCGAAGATACCATCTATAGCTCCTGGATTAAATCCTGCATTCCTTAGAAGTTCTTGAAGTTGTGCTACTGAAGCTCCTCTACTGCCAATACTTAAAGTAGGACAGCTAGATATAGGTGGCGGTGGAGCAGCTGTTGGTACACAAATTACTTGACCAATAAACAATCTATTTGGATCTACCCCAGGGTTAGCTGCTATTAAAGCATTAAGAGATATTCCAAAGGTTCTAGCTATTTGGAAGAATGTATCTCCTGCTTTTATAATATATGGTGTTGATCCTGTAGGGCATGTTATTTGATTAATTTCCATGGTTTAACCTCCCTTATTTGAATTATAACTCAATATATTATATTCAAATAAAAACGATAGGTTCCAAATGAGAAGGAAATGAGTCTAATAATAAGGAAAACTCCTTTTAAAATGTAAATCTATTTATCTAAAAACTCCTTTTTTATGATCTTATCATTTGAATCCATAAAACTAAGGTATTCTTCTTTTGTCATAGCGGGAACAAAATCTTTAAGGATATTCTTAGCTTCTTTTGCATTATCAAAGAGCAAATCTATTATGGTTAAAGCTAATGCCTTAGCTGGCTCCAGATAGAGGTACTCCTCATCAACTATACAATATTCTTTTGAATGAAGTTCTCCCCTTATGCCACCGAACATAGGATGTAAAGTCGGCATAATATGGGATACATCACCTAAATCAAAGGAGCCTGTAAAATCTCCTCCTTGTATTATATCATCTTGGGGAATTCCAAGACTTAACAGATTCTTAAATAATATCACTTCCATATTTTGATGTTTTAGCATTGGCAAATATCCTGGTAATTCCTTGATTTCAATATTTGCACCTACAGCCATGGCTCCAGCAATCAATGACCTATTAACCTTTTCATTGGCATCTATCATTGCTTGTACGGTTCTCGCTCTTGTATATGATTCCATTCGCACATCTGCTGGTACTACATTTACAATGTCTCCACCCTTTGTTATGATTGGATGAATCCTTACTTTATCACTATCTAGGAATGTCTCTTTTTGAGCATTAATATTATTCATGGCTAATAATGCTGCATTCAGTGCATTTACTCCTTTGTGCTGAGCATTACCTGCATGAGCCTCTCTACCAATAAACCTAACATCCTTTCCAATAAATCCGTTACTTACTGGACCAACCAATACCTTTTTATCTCCTGTATCTAGAACATGAAACATAATGGAAATATCAACATCATCAAAGGTGCCATTTCTTATTAATTCTTGTTTTCCCCCAAAATATTTGATAATTCCTTTTTCCTTAAGTTTATTTCTGTAATCCAGTTCTACAAATTCTTCTGCAGGTGTTGCAATAAAATCAATTTTGCCATCTAATTCCTTATATACATCTGACTTTATAAGTCCAATTGCCACAGCCAACATTCCTGCAATCTGTATGTTATGTCCGCAAGTGTGTGAAGCTCCTGAATCTAAAGCATCTTGATGACCATTACAAACTATACCATCTAGTTCACCTAAAACTGCAATCTTTGGGCCAGATTTATCTTCATTTATTTGAGCTTTGCAACCGGTATAGGCAATATTATCAACTACATTAAGATTTAATTCATTCTTGAAAAATTCTTTAACAAGTTTTGTAGTTTCAAATTCCTTATAGCCAAGTTCTGGATTTTGATAAATCTTTCTACCTATATCGAAAATCAAGTTTCGATTTTCCTCAATCGCAGAAATTACTTTAGATTTCATTTTTTCTTTTTCAATGCCCATTTTACTGTTCATCCTTTTTTATATATCTAATAATCGCCTCTGTTGTTTTAAATAGCTCATCAATCTCTAAATACTCATCAACAGTATGCACCTTATACATTCCAACTCCAATAATAATTGAATTAAATCCTTGTTTAGCAAATATATTGCTATCTGATCCTCCTCCAATCACCTTAAGTTCAGCAGGGACATTAATTTCTTCATATATTTTAGAGAATTCTTTGGCAAAACTCAAATCATCCTTTGGTTTCAATACCGGATAATCACATTTATAGTCAAATTTATATATTCCGCCTAATTTTTCGACTGCATCTTCACATATCTTTTTATAGGATTCAATAATTTCTAGAATTCTTTCTTCTGAATGACTTCTTACCTCCCCAGTAACTCTACACATATCCGGAACTACATTTGAAGGGAATTCAGAGCTTATTGTGGAAATATTTGATGTAGTCAAATCATCTATTCTGCCTATATCCATACGAGATAAAGCATAAGACGCAAGGCTAATAGCATTTATACCCTTTTCAGGCTCTATTCCGGCATGGGCTTTTCTACCTTGAAAATTAATTTCAATATCATACTTACTTGGAGCAGAATGTGCAATAATTCCAGCAGCTCCAGCATTATCTACAACTACCATATTTTTTGAAGGCATCATGTCTTTAGGAACTTTTTCCCAATTAAAATGTTTTGCACCAAGCATACCTACTTCTTCACAAGGTGTTAAAACAACATAAATGTCTTTGTGTGATATCTTCTCTTCTTTAATAGTCCTTAAAACTTCTATAATGCTCGCTATTCCGCCTTTATCATCTCCACCTAATGTAGTAGTTCCATTAGTTCTAATAATATTATCTTCTATTATTGGCTCTACATCTAAATTAGGTTCTATTACATCCATATGGGCAGCAAGTGTAATTCCATCACCTTCTATGTCACCAGAAAACTTAGCTATGATTGAAGGTGAGTCTCCACCATATTGTAAATATCCTTCATCCAAGTATATTGATGCCCCCATTCCCTCTAGCAGTTCAACAAGATAGCTTGCATACTTTCCTTCTTTTTTTGAAGGTGAATGAATCTTTAACATCTCAACTAGGTTGTTTAATAATCTTTCTTTATTCAAGACTATGACCTCCTAATATTTATTTATTAGTAACTTACTTAGATTTATTTATTATCTATTTGCTTACTTAATTGATTTTTAGCAAACGCAATTGTTGAAAATACTGCTACTAAAGTAACTATAAATGATGGCTGACCTGGAATAAAAGCTACAATTTTTGTCATTATGAAAGCAATTGTAAGAGCAAACGCACCAGTTTTTGGTGACTTTATTGCAAATTGAGCAAAAACTCCACCAAATAATGCAGGAATAATTAGCGATAACATTTTCATAAAGGATTCAGGCAATGCAGATAAAACAGTTTGCCCAGCAAATACAGCTAATAATAAAAATACAATTCCAACCCATATAGAAACTCCGATTCCTATAGTTCCCATAATTGCTCCTTCATCAGTACCAGATTTATAACCTGATCCTTCTAAAGCTGATACTGCTGCTGGTATTCTCATGTTTACCAAATTCCCTGATAGAAATCCCATATATAATCCAGCTCTACCTACAATGGGAAAATAACTAATAGGTTCACTAAAATAAAAAGCTCCCGAAACCGATATCTGAGAAATTGCTCCAGCTATAATTGCTCCAAGTCCAGGATTAAATCCAAATCCCCAAGTCATAACTGCTGGAGGAAGGAAACTTACAACAAGCCCAAGAAGCATAGTAAATCTACCAATCTTTGTAATATCTTTAATATATTCATCATAAATGTTCATCTATATAGTCCTCCTATACTCTAAAATGTTAAAGTTCCAATAATTGCTCCTCCAAACATTGCAATTGTTAGAGCCCATTCTTTTAACCAAGTGAATTTCTTTTCTCCTAACTTCAAACAAATAATCATAATAATTAGACCTGAAATTGCTGAAACCGTTATATCTGGATTTGTCTTAACTTTTAAATAATTACCCACATTAAAATAGGCAAAAGATCCAAGCATAGCACCTACACTCACTGCTGGCAATAATGCCTTTCTTCCGCTAGTTAACAGGTTATTTACCTTATCCATTCTATGTGCAAATAAATATACAAATATTATCCATCCAATTGATCCTAATGCCATTGTCCATAAAGCATTTGTAAATACAACAGGAGTCATATTAGTAGAAAGTTCTGATCCTAAGGCTTGAGCCCCAAAATTAGCTGCCATTGCCTCAAAGTTAGATCCACCAATTATACTTAATCTAAATGCAGATACAGGGGATCCCATAGTAACTAATAAGGCTAATAGACTTCCCACAACTCCTAGTGCTGGACCTACACTGCCAATAGCACTTGTTTTAATACCTTTTTTTATCCTAGAATGATCCATTCCCATATCTAAACCAGCTTTAATTGATTTTCTAGTTATTAATACAGATTGGATTAATATAATGGATATACCAATTATTGATACAATCCACATAATAGGGTGATTTGCATAAAATAAATGATTTGTTTGTCCCATCTTTTACCTCCACCTTTTCATTAATTGTAGAATTACTTAATTTAAATCATATCTTAATTTTTAGAAATACTCTTTGACACATTTAAATATTCCAAACTACTATAATTCAGTATCAATTTTATAAAATTTCTGTATTCATTGTTAGCAAAATTGGTTAATCAATTAAATCTTCATTTAATATATTATGTTTCTTATCACTTCCTTTTATAATATTTAACAACTCTTTAGTTTGGAAAATGAAAATGTTTTTTCATAGGAGTATTCTATAAAATATAAGCTACTAATGAAAAACCAAGTGATAATTATTTATCATTCGTGTCCTAAATAGGTCCTTAATTGTCTAAATTGTATTACATTTTTTTATAATTGTCAATAATCCTTTATATTTCTTACATTATAAAAACTCTAATCAATAAAATAATTAGAGTTTTAAATATATCCTATGGCTTTAGCTTGATTTTAATCTTACGACGGGGTCTACCAGCACCTAATGAATTCTCCAAGTTTGATTCCTCACCGTATCCCTTATCTATGATATTTTTTAGAATACGATTCGCACTACGTTCACTTATAGAAAGGATTTCAGAGAGTTCTTGACTTGTAAATTCATCTCTACCTAACTTATTTATTACACCATTAATTTTTTCAATATATTGGTAACTAATTCCAATTTCTTTAGATAATTGTAGAGTTTTTTTATCTGCTAAATTTTTGTATTTAATTTGACTTTCTCTAAGAATTGGACCTACTACGTTTTCTCCATCATAAAAATAAATATTACCTTGTTTTTCAGAAATACTCTTCCTTAAGGCATTTCTTGCATTTATTTCAGATTGATAAAGAGTTACACCTTCACCTATTCCTATGCCAAGTATAATATTATTTAACTTACAATTATTTACTATCTTAGATAAAGAATTTATATTCTCTCGGCTCAATAAGGCACCTTTATTCGATATAATAAGATATTCATTTGTATTAATAGTCTGCATCATTCCTTCAATCTCTTTAGAATACATTAGAATTTCTTCTTCTAATTGAAACTGTCCCTCTATACTATTATAAAGTTCACCATTCTTCTCAACTACTTGAATAACCTGTATTTGAGTTACACGTTCATTCATATTTTTTAATCTGATACTATTCTTTAATTCAGTAAATCGATTTTTAATATCAATATTCGTTGCTTGTATTCTATAAACAGGAATATCATGATTTTTTAAATAATTATATATATATCCAAAAGATGTAAAGATACAATCAATTTGTTTCTCCTCATACTTTTCTAGATAATATTTTATATAGTCCTCTTCATTCTTAGAAGGTAAATATTTTTGAATATCATAACTTTTGACTTCTATATTAAACTCATTAAATACATCAAGTAAATCTTTTTCCTCAATTATATCTAAAGCAATTCTTGCATTTTTAATATCTTTCCAATCCATACGAAATTCGCACATAGCTTTAATAATACCTATTATACCTCTTTCTGTATATACGACTGGCTGTTCAAATCTTATTTGTGAAGAAAGCTCCGAATAAACACCTATTCCAGTCAAAAATATACCATCTATTCCAGTATCAATATTTCTTGCTATTTCTATAAGTTTTTTTATTTCATCTTCGGCATATTTAATAAATTCTATATTCTTTTCCTCTTGAGATAGAACTTTATATATTTTCTCTACTGAATCCGAAGCTCCCATTATAGCAATTCTCATCCTTCTGTATCCTCCCAAATGAATTTATCTAGTATATAAAAAGGAAATTAAAATCTATCAATTAGATGTTTTCTAAAGCTTATTCTAACATAGATATTATAAAAGTACCATTAAGAGATATTTTATAGAACATATCCTAAATTTTAATAATATAAGGTCATGGGTTCCAAAACTTTACATACCAATATATATAAACCTAATCCAACTGCAATGGAAAGTCCTACGGTAATTACATTGTATAAAAAAACATTATCTAGAGATGTTGCAAAGGCTCCATAGGTAAGGAGTATACCAGTTGTCATAATAACTGCTGCAACTGAAAACTTTACTAATATTCCTCTAATATCTTTTCTTTCTGTAAATTGTAGCCTTCGATTTAAATCATATATTCCTATTATCGAGGATAATATAACAGAAGCACTAGTTCCTAATGCTATACCACTTGCTCCCATAATTGGAGCTAAAGTTAAATCTATAATTATATTCACCACAAGAGCCAAAATACTAATAACAACTGGAGTCTTCATATCGTGTATTGAATAATATGCTCTAGTAATTAAAGGTATAAGTGCCATACTTGTAAGCCCCATAGCATAATATCCTAATGCAGCAGCCGTAAAAAATGATGCCTCCGCATTAAAAGCCCCTCTTTCAAAAACTATCTTGACTATTGGCTCTGCCATTGTCATTAATATAATAGATACTGGGATTGCTATCTTTAATAAAACAACTATTCCATGGTTTATTCCTGCCTTCAGATTTTCTATGTCTTTTTTACTATGGCTCTCGGATAAAACTGGGAATATAACTGTAACTATTGCTGTTATAAATAAACCTAAAAATAAATTGACTATCTCATTGGCATAGCTTAATTCTGCAATACTACCAATTGGAAGTGTAGAAGCTATTGCATTATCTATTGAATTATTCAACTCGTTAACTCCTACCCCTATTAATATAGGCAATAAAAATTTAACCACCTTTAATAAATATTTATCCTTTAGATCCAGTTTCCATGCATATTTATAACCATGCTTTTCCATTGTCCTTAGGAGAATATATATCTGAGAGATAACTGCTATAATTCCAGCTATCATAAGTCCTGTTAAATTAAATTTCTCTGCAAAGAATATTAAATAAATAATATACACTAATACATTGGAAACTCCTCCCTTTGCACCTGCCCTAAAAGCATGATCTGCCTGTAAAAATCCTCCTCCTATTGACCTTATCCATGACACCATTATAATAGGTAAACCCACTCTATATAAAAAAATGGTTTTTTCTAGTTCTACTCCTTTAAATCCTGGACCAAATATCATGATTATCTTTGGCGCTAATAAATATCCCATAATAATAAGGATAAACGAAAGTATTACTGTAACATTTACTAAATTATTAGTACATTCTATTCTTCTTTTCTCTCCGTGTTTTTCTTGTATTTCTTGTAGTACAGGTATAATAGCTACAATTAATCCATCCCCTACTATCTTTGTAATTAACATAATAGTACTTAAAGCCAATAAATATGAATCCATTTTATAGTTTACTCCAATTTTTGATGCAGTAAGAATATCTTTAATGAATAACAATATCTTAGTTACTATTCCAAAATAGATAATATATAATGTACTGCTTTTCATAGTGCCTATGTTTTTCATATCTTTCACCCTTGCTGTTATATATTAAATTTTTTTCTTGCTAATTATAGCATATTTACCCCTTATTAGGTAAAACTAATTAGAACTGATTTTAATATTTTTGTTATAAGGGTGTAATAATTATGAATAGTTTTGAAAAATACCATCTGTCTTCTTCTATGGATAAAAATATAAATATAATAAAAGAAATATTTAAAGACGATGATACCCTCAGACTAAGAAAATTTGAAAATAGGAATGACCATAGTGTGGAATGCTGTATTCTTTTTATTGATGGTATGGTAGATGACAATATTATAAATGAAAGTATAATTAAACCTATTACTAATAGCATTATTGAATCCTCTAAATTAGATTTAGTGGATTATTTACAAAGCCAAGTTATAATTTCACCTCAATGTGAAAAAACCACTAGTGTCTTAAATCTTATTAACGCAATTATAGATGGAGATACTATATTATTTTTACAAAACTTCTCAGAAGGAATTATTATTGGAAGCAAAGGATGGAGAACTCGTGCTATCCAAGAACCTACTGTAGAAAAGGTACTCCGTGGTCCAAGGGAAGGTTTTACTGAGTCTCTGATTATAAATCTGTCTTTAATTAGAAGGAAAGCTAGAACAAATAATTTAAAATTTAAATTTATGACCCTTGGAGAAATAACATATACAAAGCTTTGTATATGTTATATTGAGGGTCTGGCCAGCGAAGAAATTTTATCTACCTTATATTCTCAGCTCAATAATATTAGTATAGACGGTGTTTTAGATGTAAAGTATATTCAAGAATATATTGACAAGCAGCCTTTTTCTTTATTTGAAACTACTTCTACAACTGAAAAGCCTGATGTAGCTATGGCAAAATTATTAGAGGGAAGAATACTGCTTTTCGTAGATGGTTCCCCAGTAGTTATGACTCTGCCTTTTCTTTTTATTGAGGTTTTTCAATCTGGTGATGATTATTATTTAAACTATTACTTTTCCTCTATAAATAGAATTATTCGTTTATTAGGTTTTATTTTAACCATAAGTATACCTGCTATATATCTAGCCTTAGTTACTTATCATCAAGAAATGATCCCTACACCTCTAATTATGAGTATATATGCTTCTAGGTTAGGAGTACCTTTGCCTACTGTTTTTGAACTTATTGGGTTATTAATCGTATTCGAAATACTTCGTGAAGCAGGAACTCGTATGCCTGCTTATATTGGCGAGGCTTTAAGTATTGTAGGTGCTTTAGTTCTTGGTTCAGCAGCTGTAGATGCAAGATTTGTAAGTGCTCCCATTGTAATTGTAGTTGGACTATCAGGTATTACTAGTCTTATAACTCCTGCCCTTGGAGCAGCTTCACTCTTTATTAAAATAGCCCTAATCTTACTTTCAGCAGTACTTGGATTATATGGTTACATAGTAGGAATGGCATTTGTCCTCATTCATTTACTAAAACTTAAATCTTTTGGTATACCATTTATGACGAATTTGACTACTTTCAATATGCAGGCTCTGAAGGACACAGGTGTTAGAGCACCTAGATGGTATATGATATTTAGGCCTGAACATATTGCAGATAAAGACCCTATCCGAAGCAATGGAGGTAAAAAAAATGAATAAAGTTTTTCTGTTTACGTTATTTATACTTTTAATTGCAGTTTTAACTACAGGATGCTGGAACTACAGGGAAATCGAAAAATTGGCTCTTATATCAGGTATGGCCATTGATAAAGTCAGTTCAGGTAAAGGATACGAAATGACAGCAGAAGTAATAGATATATCTGCATCTATTAGAGAGCCAAAATTTGACTCTATAAGAATGCAATCATATGGAGAAAGTGTTTTTGAATGTGTAAGAAATATGATTAACATCTCTGCTAAGCCTCCATATTGGAGCCATGCCACTACTGTGATAATTAGTGAAGATGTAGCTAAAGATGGTATTATTCCTATTTTAGACTGGATAGTAAGAGATGCTGAGCCTAGACTTACTTTATATCTCCTAATTTCAAAAACTCCCACTGCGAAGGAGATACTAAGTTTACAAAGTTTATCTACCAAAATACGATCCTTTGAAATAGAAAACATGATTACTTCAAACAACAGATTATCTCAAGTTCCTAATGTTCTTGCTTCTGAGCTAACAAATGCTATCTCTAATAAAGGAATTAGCGCAGTAATTCCTACTGTGGATATGGTATTTAATGAAGGAAAACAAACCATGGCCTTATCTGGAGGAGCTATTTTAAATAAAGATAAATTGGCTGGATTTATGGATTTAGAAGATGTTAAATATTATCTATTTGTAAGAGACAAAATTGAAGGTGGTCTTCTTACTATTGACATAACCGATAATACTACATTAGACAATGTAACTTTAGAAATCTTCAAAAATAAGACCAAAATTACTCCTGTTGTTTCTAATGATAAACTTTCTATGCATATAAAAATTAAAACAGAAGTAGCTATTGGAGAATCAGATACTCCTATAAATATTTTGAAGGAATCTAATATTCAACATATTAAATATACTGCTGAAGAATTTCTAAAAAATAATATTTCAAAACTAATAAATAATATGCAAAAAGATTTTGGATTAGATATATTTGGTTTTGGAAGTATAGTAAAGAAAAAAAATCCCAAACTTTGGAAGGAAATTGATGATAATTGGGGTGAAATCTTTAAAGATTTAGATGTAAAAATAGATGTAGACGTTCATATTAGAAGCAGTGGACATTTATCCGATATTATCAGGATGCACTAGCTTAAATTAATTCAAAGGTCGGTGAGGTTAATGAAAACAGAGAATATTTCAAACTCTCAGTTTATATCATCAATAGTTATGTTTGTTCTTGGAACTTCCCTGCTTATTAGCGGAAGCTCTGAAGCCATGGAAGATACTTGGATCTCTCTTTTAATGGCTATGTTCATGGCCATTCCCTTATCATTTATCTATGGAAAGTTAGCTCTAATTTTTCCAGGCACTGGGTTATTAGATATATTGCCAAAGGTCTATGGAAATTTTTTTGGAAAGTTTTTTATTTTCGTCTATACATTTTACTTTTTTCATCTTGGAGCTATTGACATAAGAAATGCAACTGAATATATTCAAGTAGTTTCTTTACCAGAAACCCCTCAATATATTCCAGCTATTTTTATAGGGCTTCTATCCTTATATGCTATTAATGCGGGATTTTCTGTACTAGCCACATGGACAAAATTAGTTCTGCCACTTATTGTAATAATGATTTCTGCCACTTTTATACTAGCTATTCCTCAATTTAATTATTCATATATTCAGCCAATACTATATAATGGCTGGAAGCCTGTAATAAGCAATGGATATTCCCTACTTACTTTTCCTTTTGCTGAAACCGTTGTGTTTATGGTTTTTTTGGGGACTTTAAATAATAATAAAGATACTACTAAGATTTATATCAGTGGTATCCTCATAGGTGGTTTTCTACTTCTAATCGCTACTTTTAGAAATATTCTATTACTTGGATTTCCTAACCTATATAATATTTATTTTCCTTCCCATTATGCTACTTCACTGATACACATTAATGGTTTTGTTCAAAGAATAGAAATTATTATTTCAATAAATTTATTGTTATGTAGCTTTATCAAAATAGCAGTTTGCCTATATGCTTCTTGTCTTGGAATAATTAAACTTTTTAATTTAAAAAATATTAGAAATACCTCTATTATCCTCTGTATTTTAATGATTATTTTTTCTAGGCTTATTTATAGTGATACTATGGAAATGTTTAAATTCATCAATGTATACAAATACTATGTTATACCTTTCCAATTTGTAATTCCTATATTGACGCTGATTGTAGGTTCAATGAGAAAAGGTCATTATTAATGTCTTTTTGGAAAACTATCTATTTTATTCCTCATATTGCTCTTCCCTTTATATCTTTTTCATTGCTGGACAACCATCAAATAATGATGTAATCATACTATGATAGATTTTGACCTATCACCTTCATACTTTAGTCTCTCACCTCTTTATACCATGTATTTCCATTGATGGTTTACATAATATGTGCTAAAATTTAAAATAAAAGTTCACTACTTTACATGACTAAATAGGGAGGCAATTGAATGAACAAAAAATTTTTAATTTTAGTATCTTTACTTCTTGTAACAGTAATGGTATTTACTGCTTGTTCTAAATCAGCAGATACACCTAAAGATACTGGAAATAAACCAACGAAAAAGATTTTAAGAACAAATAATTCTAGTGAACCTGGTACATTAGACCCAGCACTAGCACAAGGTACACATGAATCTTGGGTTCTGGACCATATATTTGAGGGTCTATTTAAGCATTCTCCAGATGGTACCATGGTACCTGGCATGGCTAAAGAGTATACTTTAGCAGATGATGAAGTTACCTATACTTTTACACTCCGTGATGGTATTAAATGGTCTAATGGAGATCCTGTAACTGCTCACGACTTTGAATATTCTTGGAAACGAGCATTAGATCCAAATTTGGCAGCAGAATATGCTTATCAATTCTACTATTTAAAAGGTGGTGAAGCATATAATACAGGTGCTGGTTCAGTTGACGAAGTAGGGGTAAAGGCTCTTGATGATAAAACTCTTGAAGTCACACTAGAAGCACCTACTGCTTATTTCTTGGAGTTAACTTCTTTCTACACTTATTTCCCAGTTAACCAAAAAGTGGTAGAAGCTAACCCTGATTGGGCAAAAAATCCTTCAACTTATGTATCTAATGGACCTTTCAAATTAACTGAATGGGTGCATAATGCAAAGATTGTTGTAATGAAAAATGAAAATTATTATGATGCTGCAAATGTTAAATTAGACGGTATCGATTTTGCTATATTAGATGATGAAAATACAGCATGGCAAAAATATGAAGGTGGAGAATTTGATTTTCTAACTCCTCTACCTCAAGCAGTTGTGGCACAAATGAAGGCTCAAAATAATCCTGAACTTGTAATAGGTGGAGACGTTGCAACTTATTATTACAATTTCAATACTAAGATTAAACCTTTTGACAATGTTAAAATTAGAAAAGCTCTAGCTATGGCTATAGACAGACAAACAATAGTTGATAAGATAGCTCAAGGCGGACAAGTACCTGCTGAAGGTGTAGTACCTTTCGGTATGCTTGATGAAAATAACAAAGAATATAGAGATGCAGCTGGTAAGCTAGTTGAGTTTAATCTAACAGAAGCTAAAAAGTTATTCCAAGAAGGATTAACTGAATCAGGATATAAAGCAGGAGATTTCAGCCAATTTGCTATTCTTTACAATACTTCTGAGGGCCATAAAAAAATTGCCCAAGCAATTCAAGAAATGTGGAGAGCTAATCTAGGTATTGAAGTTCAACTTGAAAATGTAGATTTCCAAGTTAAGCTTGATAGAGAAAAAGCTGGAGATTTCCAAATTTCCCGTGCAGGTTGGACTGGAGACTATGTTGACCCTATGACTTTCGTAGATCTTTGGGTAAGTAGTTCTAGTTTCAACGATGCTAAGTTTAACAATGCTGAATACGATGCATTGGTAGCTAAAGCAAAATCAACTACTGATCAAGAAGTTCGTATGGAAGCTATGCGTCAAGCAGAGAAGATATTAATGGATAATATGCCAGTATTGCCAATCTATCACTATACTCAGCCATATGCCCAAAAATCATATGTGACTGATGTATTTAAGCCACTTAATAGATATCCATATTTCATTTATGCAGATATGAATAAATAGTCAATTCACAATTCACAATGCACATTTCACAATTGAGAATTAATGGTTGACAATCGAAAGTTATTAAGGAAGGAAAATCGCCGTGCTTAGCCTCCGATTTTCCTTTTTAATTCAAACAGAAAGAGGGATAAAATGGCAAAATATCTTTTAAAAAGACTTTTTATGTCACTTATCACACTTTGGGCAATTATTACTATTACCTTTTTATTGATGCACTCTGTGCCAGGTAATCCCTTTATGAAGGAAGGTAAAATGCCCAAGGTAGTTTATGAAAACTTGCAGCAAAAATATGGTCTTGATAAGCCTAAAACAGAACAATATTTTATATATCTAGGAAAAGTTGTAAGAGGAGATTTTGGAGATTCAATGAAATCAAGGGTTGAAACTGTTAATGATATGATTAATAGAGGATTCCCAGTTTCTGCTCGTATTGGAGCGCAAGCCCTTATTATTGCATTAATATTTGGACCAGCACTAGGAGCTCTTGCAGCTCTAAATCAAAATAAATGGCCTGATTACTTTTCTATGGTCATAGCCATCTTAGGTATTTCCGTACCAAGTTTTATAATGGGTACTGTCTTTATACAGTTTATAGCTAAAAATGTTAGTTGGCTACCAATTGGAGGATGGGGTACATTTAGTCATACTATACTTCCATCTATAGCATTATCCCTTATGCCTTTAGCTTATATTGCAAGGCTTATGCGTTCTAGTATGTTAGAAGTTCTAGGACAAGACTATATTAAAACAGCTAAGTCAAAGGGAATATCTAAGGCTATTGTGGTTTTAAAACATGCCTTTAGAAATGCAATACTACCTATTATTTCTGTACTTGGTACTTTGGTTTCCAACCTTTTGGTAGGTAGCTTTGTAATTGAAAAGATATTTGGTATTCCTGGTCTTGGAATGTTCTTTGTTAACTCTATTAGTAACAGGGACTATACATTAATCATGGGTACAACTATTTTTTATTCAATCATTTTAATCATTATGCTTTTAATTGTAGATATAGCTTATATGTTTGTTGATCCACGTATCAAGCTTACACAGGAGGGACGCTAATGGAAACTCAAACTAATTTAACTAAAAATTTAACTCCAGATATGTTTGAACCTGCATCCCATGAGGATAGGAATGCAGAAAAAATCAGGCGTCCCAGTATAAAATATTGGCCTGATGTATGGCGTAGATTAAAGCAAAATAAATTGGCAATGACAGGCCTTATAATAATAGTACTTATGATTTTAATGTCTATCGTAGGACCATTCATAAACGGTTTTAGTTATTTTGAACAGAACTACAACAAGATTAATTTACATCCTAATAGCACCCACTGGTTTGGTACAGACGAACTAGGAAGAGACCTATTTACAAGAACTTGGTATGGAACTAGGTATTCTCTAATAATTGGAATATTAGCTGCAGTCATAGACTTTACTGTCGGTGTATTATATGGAGGAATCTCTGGTATAGCTACAAGACGTGTAGATGCCATTATGATGCGTATTGCAGAAATTGTTTATAGCATACCTTATTTACTTATTGTAATCCTTTTATCAGTAGTCTTCGCCAATGAAGGTTCTGGTACATCTTTATTTGTACTAATATTAGCCATGACCCTTACAGACTGGGTACCAATGGCAATTTTAGTCAGGGGTCAGGTGCTTCAATTAAAAGAATCTGAATATTCATTAGCTGCTGAATCCTTAGGAGCATCAAAGGGATGGATACTCCAAAAACATATAATCCCAAATACCTTAGGCCCTATTTTGGTAAATGTAACACTTACTATTCCTAGAGCAATATTTGCAGAGGCAACTCTTAGCTTTTTGGGTCTAGGACTACAAGCACCAAAATCAAGTCTTGGCTCCTTAGCTAGTGATGGATTGGCAGGTCTTGCAGTTGGAAATGCTTATCAAATAATTATACCAGCAATATTTATTTCTCTTATTATGTTTGCTTTTAACGTACTAGGAGACGGCCTTCGTGATTCATTAGACCCAAGACTACGTAAATAAAGAGGTGGAAAAATGGAAAAAATATTAGAAGTTAAGAATTTATCTGTATCCTTTAAGACTTTCTTTGGAGAGGTTGAAGCCGTTCGTGATATTAGCTTTAATGTAGGTAAATCTGAAACTGTAGCTATAGTTGGAGAATCTGGCTGTGGCAAATCTGTTACTGCTAACTCCATAATGCAGTTATTACCTATGCCACCTGCTTTCTTTAAAAATGGAGAAATAATATTTGATGGTAATAACCTATTAAAAAAATCAGATAAAGAAATGCAAGCTATTCGTGGCAATGAAATTTCCATGGTATTCCAAGACCCTATGACCTCTCTGAACCCAACTATGAAAATTGGAAAACAAATTGTTGAAGGTCTTGTAAAACATCGAAAATTATCAAAAGAAGAAGCAAGGAAAAAAGCTATTGAAATGTTAAATCTAGTAGCAGTACCTCAGCCAGAGAAAAGAATCAATCAATATCCCCATGAATTCTCTGGTGGTATGAGACAAAGGGTAATGATAGCTCTTGCAATGGTATCTGCTCCTAAATTATTGATTGCCGATGAACCTACTACTGCCCTTGATGTTACTGTACAAGCTCAGATTCTGGAACTTATGAGAGAAATACAACAAAAATTAGATATGTCTATTATTCTAATTACTCATGACCTAGGAATTGTAGCAGATATGAGTGATAGAGTAATCGTTATGTATGCGGGACAAATTGTTGAAGAAGGTACTACTGAAGAAATATTTAAAAATACTAAACACCCTTATACTAAGAAACTTTTAGCTTCAGTTCCTCGTTTAGATATGTCTAGAGAGGAACCCCTTCACTCAATTGAAGGAACACCACCAGATTTATATATACCTCCTAAAGGCTGCTCCTTCTATGATAGGTGTGATTATGCACTGAAGGTTTGTAAAAATCATATACCTGAGTTTGATAATCATAGTGATACACACCAAAGCCGTTGTTGGTTAAACCATCCTATGGCTAAAGTCGCTGAAGGGAGTGAAGCATAATGGCTGAACCTTTAATATCTGTAAGAAATATTAAAAAGCATTTTGATGTAGGCGAAGGAATGCTAAAGGCTGTAGACGGTATTAGCTTTGATATATATCCAGGAGAAACCTTTGGTCTTGTTGGAGAGTCTGGCTGCGGTAAATCTACTGCTGGTAGAACTATAATAAGATTATATGACCCTACAGATGGAGAATTAATATTTAATGGGCAAAATATCTATGAACTTTCTAGACATAAGATGCAAGAGGTTAGAAAGAACTTTCAAATGATATTCCAAGACCCCTATGCTTCCTTAAATCCAAGAATGACCGTAGAAGAAATAGTTGCGGAACCATTAGATATCCATCATGCCTATAAAGATAAAGTTGAACGTAGAGAAAGAGTAGTAGAGTTATTAAAGTTAGTAGGATTAAATGAAGAACATGCTATGCGTTTCCCTCATGAGTTCTCTGGCGGACAGAGACAAAGAATTGGAATTGCAAGAGCACTAGCTTTAAATCCAAAATTCATTGTATGTGATGAGCCTATTTCAGCCCTAGACGTATCCATTCAGGCCCAAGTAGTTAACCTATTAAAAGAATTGCAGGAAAAACTTGGTCTAACCTATATGTTTATAGCCCATGACTTGTCCATGGTAAGATATATATCTGATAGAGTTGGTGTAATGTACTTAGGTCATATGATGGAGTTAGCAAAATCTGAAGAACTCTATGAAAATCCTATCCATCCATATACAAGAGCATTACTTTCGGCAATACCAATACCAGATCCAGATATTCAAAGAAATAGGAAAAGGATTATGTTAGAGGGAGACGTACCAAGTCCAATTAATCCTAAAGAAGGCTGTAGATTTGTAGATAGATGTTCTTATTCCATAGACAAATGTAGAGAAGTAACTCCTACCTTTGAAGAAATAAGACCAGGACATTTTGCAGCATGCCATAGGGCGGGAAAGATTTAGACAATGCACAATTAAAAAGATAAAAAGATTAAAACCAAGATTCTTCACTGAGTTCAGAATGACAGGTATTTGTCACCATGAGAAAAGTGAAGGATCTTGGTTTTTTAATTGTGAACTGTGAATTGTGAATTAGACTTTTATCTTTTCAGTATAATTCTTAACTCTTTCACTTTAAATAAAACACATAAAACAAAATATACTACTACTCCAACAGCTACTGATATTAGCAATAACAACATCTTCATAATCTTTGTTGTTGCTATAATAGCTCCTAGCTTGTAATATATTAAAAATACTACTAGTCCCATTACAAGTGAAGCTGCGAGGGTTTTTATAAAACAAATTAAGTATTTTGTTAAACCTATTGCTCCTATTTTCTTTCTTAGACTTAAGAATAACATAATGGTCGTTACAGTGGCTGATATACTAGTAGCTAAGGCTAAACCACTATGCGCCATAGGTTTTACAAGTATTAAATTTAATACTAAATTTATAACTACTGCTATCATCCCATTTATCATAGGAGTTTTTGTGTCTTGTAAGGAATAATATACCCTGTTTAACATTAAACGCAAAGATGAACCTATTAGTCCTACAGAATAATATATAAGAGCTTGACTGGTCATATATGTTGCCAGTTCATCAAATGCATTTCTTTGAAAAAACAGATACACTGCTGGTTCTGCCAGTACAAGTATTCCTATTGTAGCTGGTACTGTTATAATTAGGATAATATTAATTCCTTGCCCCAAGATTTCCTTTACCTTTTCATTATTATTTTGAGAAAATGCTTGAGATAACATTGGAAATATTACTGTAGTTATAGCCATAATAAATACTGCTATGACCATATCATTAATCTTTGAAGCATAGCTAAGAGCCGATATACTACCTTCTATTAGATTCGATGCAAGGGTCTTATCTATAATTACATTTATCTGTTGAACTGCTGATCCAATAAGTACTGGTAGCGTTAAAACTATTGCCTTTTTTAAATACTTATCCCTTAGATTTATTTCAAATTTATATTTATATCCCATATGATTAACTGCTGGTACCAATATTAAGAATTGGGCAAATGCAGCTATTACCGATATTATCATTAAGGTAATTACATTGGAATCCTTTGCAAAGAAAAATAAATAGATTAAAAACACAAAGTTATATGGCAACCCTGATATAGCTGGTGGTCCAAATATTTGGCTACTATGAAGTATTCCTGAAAATACACAATAAAATCCTAGGAGTATTGCTATAGGAAGTCCTATTCTATTTAGTGTCACAGCTAAATCAAATTGTTCATCTTGGAAACCTTTAGCCAATATTTTAATTACCATAGGAGAAAATATATATCCTAGTATAACTATAAGAATAGTAATTATTAATACTATATTGAAAATATTATTCAAATATTTTAGTTTACCCTTTTTCCCGTACTTTTCTCCTATTTCAGAAAATATAGGTATTAACGTAGTATTTAAGGCAGCACCTAATGTGCTCATTATAATCACTGTAGCTGTAATAGCTACGAAATAAGTATCTGTCTCCTTACCAGAACCAAATCTATTGGCTATCATGACTTCTCTAACAAATCCTAAGGCCTTTGATAATAGTGTAAATATGGAAATCATTGCTGCTGATTGCGCAAGTTCTCGTTTCTTACTCATTTATATTCACCCTTTTATTCATCATTAACATATTTTGGAATGATTCTGCATTCATAGGTTTACCGAGATAATACCCTTGACCCAAATCACATTTACTTTCTAAAAGTATTTCTTGCTGTTCCTTAGTCTCTATACCCTCTGCTATTATCTTTAGTCCTAATGTATGAGCTAGCTCTATTATGGATTTGACCACAACCTCTTCTTCACTATTCTTCTTCATAGTCTTAATGAATTCTTGATCCATTTTTACATTATGAATAGGAAGTCTCTTTAATTGTGCTAAAGAAGAATAACCTGTTCCAAAATCGTCTAGTGCTATTTCTATGCCTAATTCTTCTAATTTTGTTAAAGTATAAATACAGCCCTCTAAATTTCCCATGAAAGATGTTTCTGTAATTTCTATTGTAATTTCTTCAGGTTTTATTTTATATTCCTCTAAAAGTTTAACTATTTCATTGTCTAAACCACCTTTTATAAGAGATTTATTTGAAATATTCACCGATAACTTAAGGTATGAATATCCTTTTTCATTTAAGAGCTTCTTTTGATTAAATGCCATTTTTAAAATCAATGATGTAACATCAAATATTTGACCTGTCTCTTCTATTAAAGGTATATAATCCATTGGTGGGATATAGCCCTTTTCTGGATGATACCATCTAATTAAACATTCTGCTCCATATATTGTATTGTCTTCCATATTAATAACTGGTTGATAATGTAAAGTAAATTGCTCCTCTTCAATAGCCCTTCTTACTTGATTGATCATAAAGGTATTATCAGCTATCCTCTTACCCATTTCCGCCTCATAGAATGCATATCCGTTTTTACCTTTGCTCTTTATATTATACATTGCCATATTGGCTGATCTCATTAGATCAGAGTAATTATCTCCATTATGAGGAAAAATAGATATTCCTATACTTGCTGATATAATAAACTCCTCTTTATCAATGCACCACGGTTTCCTAATTTCCTTTAGAATATACTCTGTCTTTCTAATTATATCATCTCTATCTTCTACATTATATAGAATAATAGCATATTCATCCTCACTTAGTTTAGCTAAAATATTTCCATCTTTATTTTCTTCTTTTAATATCTTAGCCAAATGAATTAAAAAATCATCTCCTGCATCATGACCTAAAGTATCATTTATCTGTGTAAAGTTGTCTATATCTATATATAGAAAACCTAATCTGATATTGTTAAGTTTCGCATCTTTTATTAATTTACCCGCCTCATTTTTTAGCATAATCCTATTGGGAAGTCCAGTTAAGGTATCGTAGTATGCTAGTTCATTCAGCCTTCTCAAAAGTTTCTTATGGTCTGTTATATCCGTCCCAAAAGAAATTATCTGAGTCACATTTCCATCTTCATCGTATATGGGAGAGTCTGTCCATATAAGTTCAATAATTCTATTGTCCTTAGATCTCCATACATCTCCTATACTGTTCTTTATAGACCTTCCACTCTTAAGGTATTCTACTAATCCTTTTACCTTTGGCTTCTCATCCTCATATAAAAATAAGTCAATCCAAGATTTCCCTATTATCTCCTCTTCCTTATATCCTGTAACCTTTTCTCCATAAGGATTAAAACTTATTATGCTGCCATCTAAATTCCAAGTGAAAATTATTAATGTAGAATTTTTAAATATATTCTCAGATAATATTTGTTCTCTATTCAATTTTTCTTGAGTAGTTAGAAGTCCTTCTGTTGTAGCAGATAATTCTTCCATGCTTTTATGTAATGCAATTCCCATATCTTTAGCCTTTTTTAATCTTTCATATATTGAAAAATAAATTAAAACAGTCGTTAAAAATATAAAGGTCCATCCCTTATATTTCTGAATATCCTTGTACTTACTTGTATTTCCTATAATCTTATAAAAGAATTCATCCGAAAATTGTATCCAAATAAAGCTTAATATAAAATATATAATAGAAATCCTTAGAGCTTCTTTCTTAGGTAGCAAATCTTTTAAATTTAATAAATCCTTTAAATCTCTTTTCCCAACTCTCACCATTTATCACCCTACTATAATCTTGTATTCATAGTAATTGTATCAAAATTATTTCTTAGTGTCATCTATTATCTCATTTTGTCGAGTTATTATTAAATTTTCCGCAGTCTCACTGCACAAATTCATTTGCTCGCTTCACCCGCATGAATTTGGTCCTAGCGGACACTCCTAATGATAAATTCTATATTAAGGTTGGCGTTCGTTGCCTTTTTGTCCAATGAGCATAGCGAATTGTAGACAAAACGGACAGCGTAGGTGCGTTTGACCTACATCAACTCACTATCGTTCATTGTGTTAGGTCATTTTACGCAGTCTCACTGCACAAATTCATTTGCTCACTTCGCTCGCATGAATTTGGCGTTCGTTGCGTTTGACCTACATCAACTCACTATCGTTCATTGTGTTAGGTCATAAAAAAAAGCAATCTATTGATTCAATAGATTGCTTTCTAGTCCTTCTACAGTAAAGACATATGGCGAAGATCCCATCAATTGATTCTTATTGATTTCTAAAGTCATGGTTTTATAAGTAATGACTTGCGGCAATATGCTGCCTTCCTTAGGTGATTTGATATTTAGAAAAACCTTGTATTCATACTTATCTCTTAGTATTTTTTCAACATCCAAGGAATATCCAGGTGTTGGAAATTGTTTAGTAATAGTTACTAATACATTGTCTGTTTCTTCTTTTACTATTATTGACTCTTCTGCATTATAAGATTGAACAATCCCAGTAATATTGAATGATATTTCCTTTAGTCCTCTCATTGCCTCCAGTACTCCTTTCAATCTTTGCAAGATTATTATGGCTTCAGCCTGAGTGAGTTTTTTATCTGGTGCAAAACTTGTATTTGAAACACCACTAATAATCTTCAAATTAAATAATATCCTTAGTAATTCTATGCTATTTTTATTCATAGTATTAATATCTTGAAAGGGAAGTTCTTGATTTTCGTATTTTATTGTATCCATTGATACTAATTTACTACCAATAAGCTCTACTATCTCTTCTCTAGTTAAAACTTCATATATGCCAACATTATTCGTACTAGTATCTAAGCCATAATCCTTAGATAAAGAAGCTAGGGATAATTCAAAGTCCTTTTTCAAGATATATTCATCAGGATTAAATTTATCAAAACTCTCCTTTGCTAAATATGGAAAATAGTAAGCTAGAAATCCTTTTTCAATAATATCCTTAGACCAATGATTAGCTAGCTTTTCATCTATATTAGCAAAAGCAACCACATTTGTTGAAAGAATCAATATTATTAAAACTACTGATACCAACTTTTTCACATAATCATCCCCCTCGTAATCAATTGACAGTTCACAATGCACATAAGCAGGGAACCAAAATTGCGAATCTCAATTTTGTGTTCTTCGCTTAGTTTGTTCACCTAATTCACAATTGAAAACCCTAAAACCCTTTCTACTATCATAAATACAGTGTTTCATCTAAATCAAATAGAATTTCTATGTTTTAAATCTTTTAATTGTGAATTGTGAACCGTGCATCGTGCATTGTATTTTTATTATACCCCAATAAAGTGAAAAAGTAGTTACATTATGATTACAAAAAAGATCCTTCGCTACACTCTAAATGACAAGCGCTACATCTGTCATTCTGAGCAATGCGAAGAATCTTATTTTATTTCTTTAATTGTGAATTATGCACTGTGCATTGTCAATTGTCATTTTGCTTCTCCTAAATATGCAGTTTTTACTTTTTCATCATTTAATAGCTCCTGACCTGGTCCTTCAAGCACCAAGGATCCTGTCTCTAAAACATAGGCATAATCAGCTATTTCTAGAGCCTTCTTCGCATTTTGTTCAACCAATAGGATCGTATTTCCTTGGCTGTGAATTTCCTTTATGATATCAAATATATCTTTAACCAGTAATGGAGCTAATCCTAATGAGGGTTCATCTAACATTAATACCTTTGGTCTTATCATCATAGCCCTTCCTACGGCAAGCATCTGCTGTTCTCCACCAGAAAGAGTTCCTGATTTTTGCCAAGACCTTTCCTTTAATCTAGGAAATAGATCATATACCTTATCCATATCTTTCTTTATCTCAGCCATATCACGTCTTGTATAGGCCCCAAGAATCAGATTTTCTTCTACAGTAAGATTAGCAAATACCCTTCTCCCTTCAGGAGATAAAGCTATACCTTTCTTTACTATATCCATTGTCTTAAGGTTAGTTAAATCATCTCCATCATATTCTACTTTTCCATCCTCTTTTTTCACCAAATTCATAATAGCTCTTAGGGTAGAAGACTTTCCTGCTCCATTTGCACCTATTAAGGTAACTATTTTATTTTCCTCGATATTAATATTTATACCTCTTAGGGCCTTAATGCCCCCATAACTAACATGAAGATTTTTTATAGTAAGCATTATTCCACCCCCAAATAAGCTTCAATAACTCTAGAGTTGTTTTGGATCTCTCCTGGATTACCTTCTGCTATTGAAATTCCATAATCTAATACAAATATCTTTTCACAGATTCCCATAACAACTTCCATGTGATGTTCTATCAAAAATATGGTTAAGTCAAATTCATTTTTTATATCACCAATAAACTCCATTAATTCCTGAGTCTCTTGAGGATTCATTCCTGCTGCCGGCTCATCTAATAAAAGCAGCTTTGGGTCTGTTGCTAAAGCTCTAGCTATTTCTAATCGTCTTTGTTTACCATAAGGAAGAGAAAACGCTTTCTCTTCTTTCTCTTCATATAAACCTACCTTTTGAAGTAAGTATTTAGCTTTCTCCATCATCTTCCTTTCTTCTCTGTTGTAATTTGGCAATCTCAATACAGAAGAAAATATACCTGATTTAAGTCTTAAATGGTTTCCTATAAATACATTATCAAGAACTGATAGTTCTTTGAATAATCTAATGTTTTGGAAAGTACGACATATGCCAAGCTTTGCTATTTGATCTGGTCGAAGGTCGGATATTATCCCTTCACTTCCTCCAGGATTAAAAATGACTTGCCCCTCTGTTGGCTTATATACTCCTGTAACCACATTAAATACAGTAGTTTTCCCTGCCCCATTAGGTCCAATTAGTCCAACAATTTCTCCGTCTTTAATATCTGCCGTAAAGTTGTTTACTGCAATAATCCCACCAAATCTCATAGTTACATTATCAATTTTTAGCATATCTACCCCTCACTTTCCCTAGGGTGTTTTTTATAAATCCGTCCTTTTTAAATATAACTACTAACATTAGAATCAGCGAAAATACTACCATTCTAAGACCTGGTAATGCAGGTGTTGTAACAAATCCTAGATTCATAGACTCATCTAAGAATCTAAGAGCCTCCATTGCTATAGTAATTACAACTGCTGCTACAGCAGTACCATTTATATTTCCCATACCACCTAATACGACCATTAGAAGAATGTTGAAAGTAAGGGCAAATTTAAATAAGGTTGGATCTATTGTTCCCAAAGATGCTGCTAATAGGCCTCCTCCAATCCCCGCAAAAAATGAACCAATAGTAAAGCTCATTACCTTATGTTTAAATAAATTGATACCCATAGATCTAGCAGCAATCTCGTCTTCACGAATTGCTTTGAATGCTTTACCATAGCTACCTTTCATCAATAGCTTCATAAATACAATAGTAAGAATAGCTATACCCCAAGCCCATAGGAGATTAGTTCTTTGTGATACTCCAAAAAGTTCAGATACCCTCTCATTTATGAGTAATTTTGGTATTCCTTTAAGTCCTAGGGAACCATTGGTTATACTTTGAAGATTGATAATTACAACTCTAATAATCTCTGAAAATCCTAAAGTTGCAATAGCTAGATAGTCATCGGTCAATTTTAATACTGGAGCACCAATTAAAAATCCAAATAAAGCTGCCATTAATCCACCCATAATTAATGCAAAGATAAATGACATATTAAGATTTAAAAGCACTGGCATCATTGGTTTCATGTAGAAATTCATTTCCTTAGCTGCTGTAGGCATAGTAAGGATAGCCACAGTATAGGCTCCTATTGCCATAAAACCTGCATGTCCCAAAGAAAATAATCCTGTAAAACCATTAATTAGATTCATACTTAAAGCAAGTATTATATATATTGCACAAAGATTTATGATTGTAACTTGATAATTGTCTAAATAAATATTTAGAAAAAACAATCCAACTAAGGCTATTACTATTAATGATATATTAAAAAGCAATTTATTCTTCTTCATAGGCTACACCTTCTCCGCTATTTTTTCTCCCATTAAACCTGTTGGTTTAACAAGAAGTATTATAATCAGTAGTATAAAGGCAAATGCATCTCTATAGCCTGTTAGTTCAGGTAAAAATGCTATAAGGAGTATCTCACCCAGCCCTAGAATAAATCCTCCTAGAACTGCACCAGTAATATTCCCTATTCCTCCAATTACTGCTGCTATAAAGCATTTAAGTCCAGGTAATACGCCCATATGAGGCATAAGTTGAGGATATTTTATTCCCCACATAATACCACCTACAGCTGCTAAAAATGAACCTATAAAGAAAGTAGTAGATATTGTTCCATTAATATTTATTCCCATTAAGCTAGCTGCTTCGTAGTCCTTAGATAATGCTCTCATTGCCATACCAGTTCTTGTCTTTTGAATGAAGAAATTTAAACCAATCAAAAGAATTACTGTAACTATGGGGATTATAAAGTTTACAAGTGATATTGAAACTCCTCCAATATTCGCTACTTTATCAAAAATTTCAGGGGTTGGGAAGGCCTTAGGCCTCCCTCCAAATACTAATACGCCTAGGTTTTGTAATAAGAATGACGCTCCTATAGCAGATATAAGAATGGTAATTCTCGGTGAACCCCTTAAAGGTTTATAAGCAAGTCTTTCTAACATTAATCCCAAAATTCCAGTAATAACTGAGGAAAGTATAAATACTATATACCAAGGTATTGGAGTATATGCTATACCATAATAAGTCAAATATACACCTAGCATAAAAATATCTCCATGGGCAAAGTTTATAAGCCTTAATATTCCATAAACCATAGTATATCCAATAGCAATTAGAGCATAAAGACTTCCTAAGGAAATACCATTAGCCATATGTTGTGAAAATTCTTGTATGCTCATCATAATTCCTCCATTTAGTCCTTTTATTTTATTGGTTCTACTGTTGTTAAGTAAACAAACTTGCCATCTTTAACTTGATTTATGACTGCAGATTTAACAGCATCTCCATTTTCATCTAAAGTAATAACTCCAGTTGAACCTACAAAGTCCTTAGTTGCTGCAATCTTATCTCTTATAACAACTGAATCTGTTGAGCCAGCCTTTTCAATAGCATCTATAATTACCATATAAGCATCGTAACCTAGAGCTGCAAAAGCATTGGCTTCTTTACCGTATTTAGCTTTATAATCTTCTAGGAAAGTCTTAGATACCTCAGTTACAGGAGACTCTGATGTAAAGTGAGTACTATATACTGCCCCTTCTACTGCCGCTCCACCTATTTCTATAAATTCTGGAGCTTCCCAAGTATCTCCACCAAGTATAGGAGCTGTAATGCCTAAGTCTCTTGCTTGCTTAATCAATAATGCTGATTCACCATAATTTCCTGGAGCAAATATTACATCTGGATTTAATGATTTGATATTAGTAAGTTGAGCTGAGAAGTCTTGATCTCCTGTATTATAAGAAGTTTTACCAACTATAGAATCTGCAGAGCCAGTTAATTCTATAAAAGCTTGTTCAAAATATGTGGAAAGTCCTACGGAATAATCTTGCTGTACGTCTTGTATTATAGCTGCTTTCTTTGCACCTAAGTCTTTAAATGCATAGTTAGCCATAACTGTACCTTGGAATGGATCAATGAAACATACTCTAAAATAATAATCATTATTTAAAGTAACAAGTGGGTTAGTAGGTGAACAACCTACTGCTGGAATCTGTGCAGCTTTAACGATATCTCCCGCTGCCATGGATAATGAACTGCCGTAGCTACCAATGATTGCAACTACTTTGTCCTTATCAATAAGTCTTGATGCCGCATTTGCTGCTTCAACCTTATCCGATTTATTATCTACTATAACTAAGTCTACTTTTTTGCCTAATACTGTTCCCAATTTTTCATTAGCTAGCTTAATACCTTCTACTGTCATCTCTCCACCAGCTGCACTAGCACCAGTCATAGGTTCAAATACGCCTATTTTAATAACATCGCTATCTGAGCCAGATGTTTGTTTTGTGCCACATCCTGCTAATAACCCTAGCACTAAAATTGCTGACAAAATAAATAAAAATGCCTTTTTCTTCATTTAAATTCCTCCCTTTTATTTTATTAAAGGCATGAATGATTACACGCCCTAAATACATAAATAATTTAAAGTTTGCAGGAATTATTATGTCACCTTTTAATTTGAACTTGACTTAAATGGGTTTCAAAAAAGGCTTCCTTAATGTATTTAGTTTAAATAGAAGCCTTTATTATTCTATCAGTATATCACTTAGTTGTGATAAAGTCAATTGCGTAACTTTTATCAATTTTTTGAAACTATTTTATTATTTGAAAAATCTGTTATATCCTACTTGATTAATCTCTTATATCTAACTTATTTAAATTAATTATATCTATAATTGAAATTTAGTATGTGACCAACTGGAAAATATAGGGTATAATAATACTCGATATAATACATTGCCACGAGGAGTGAATAATGTGATTCAAACTAAAGACAAAACTAAGAAAAAGAAAAGAAAAAGTATTGGAACCGCTTTAATGTTAACCCTTACACTAATCATTGTTACATTCTCCGCCATTGTAGGTACTACTACATATCTCATTGCTAAAAATTCTCTAATTAATTCATCGGAAGAATTATTACTAAACAAAGCAATTGATTCTGCAAACATTGTAGAGTCAAGAATACAAATGTATATTTCTTCCATAGAGCCTCTAGGGAACTTTGAATTTTTAGGAGATCCTAGCATACCATGGGAGGAAAAATTAGAATTACTTAAAGTTGAAAAAGGTAGATTAGGGTTAACAGGTATTGGCATTGCAGATACAAGAGGAAATTTAATCTTAGACAATAATAATACCGTAGCTGTATTAAATTATGACTATTTCAAAATAGCCAATAATGGTAAATCATATTTTTCTCAACCATTCTATAATAGCCAATCTAAAAATATGGATGTAGCCATTTCCACCCCGATCAAATTTAATAACAAAATAGTAGGAGTAATCATAGCTTTTAAGGATGCAAATGAATTTTATGGTTTAGCGAGTGATATTAGAATTGGCGATACTGGCTTTGCTTATCTTTTAAACGAAGATATAGATATTGTTTCTCATCCAACTGTAGTATCTGGTGCTACCAGTGATACAACTGTGTCTAGTGCCACTAATGGCGGATTTGAGACTAAGGTTAGTTTCAACACCTTGACTGAAAGAGTATCAGCGAGTTCTAAGTCAGATGTAGAAAAGATAATAGAAAATATAGGAAAAAAAGAATCTGGAGTTGGGCAATATGAAGAAGATGGTAAAATTATTCATTTAGGATATGCACCTATTCCATCTAAAGGGTGGACAATCATCGTAAATATCACTGAAAATGAAATCTTAAAAGACTTAAATTCCTTGAAAAAAACTTTGATTACTATTGGAAGCATATTATTAATTATTGGCTTAGCTTTATCATATCTTATTAATCGTGGAATAATCGATAAAATTATTGATATGAGCAATAAAACGAAGCATTTATCAGAGCTAGATTTAACATTTACCATAGATAAAAAAGTTCTAAATAGAGAAGATGAACTTGGAATTATGGCACAGGCTATCCAAAAGGTAATCGATAGTATAAAAGGATTCGCTATTGAAACTCAGAGCTCTTCTCAGCTTGTAGCAGCATCATCTCAAGAGTTGGCTGCCATAACGGAAGAATCTTCAGCCGCCTCCACGTCTATAGCTGAATCTGCCAATAATATATCTGAAAAATCTCATGTTCAGTTACAAGAAATACTCAAAGTATCAACTGAAATGAACAATGTATTGAACCAATTTACAATTGCATTAGATGAAAGCACATTAGTAGAAAAACTTAGTAAAGAAGCCTTTGAAAATACAGATAAGGGTAAAAAAGCTGTAGATGAAGTAATAGAACAAATGGACAATATAAAAGATAGCACTAATAAAGTAAAGCTTTATCTTGAGGATATAAACAATAGCTCTAAAAAAATGGATGAAATTTTAATAGTTATCCAAAACATAGCAGAACAAACAAATTTACTTGCTCTAAATGCAGCTATAGAAGCAGCAAGGGCTGGGGAAGCCGGAAAAGGATTTTCTGTAGTGGCTGATGAAATTAGAAAACTTGCTGACCAAACTAAAGACTCTACAGATGAAATCAATGATATCATTAAAAACAATCATGATCTAATAATAGATACAAGCCGCCATATGGAATTTAGTAACGAAGAGGTAAACAAAGGGATAAAAAAAGTTAATGACACTAAAAAAACCTTTGATTATATAGCCAAGATTATTGATGATATGAATTCAGGTATGTCTAAAAGTGCAAGAGCTATAACCAATGTTGGTAGCAGTATAGATGAAGTAGTGAATTCCATTCAAACGGCAGAATCCATATCACATGAAGTAGCTGAACAAATCTATAATGTTTACTCAGCAACTGAGGAACAAATGGCATCTATGGATGAAATCACTGGATCTACAGATTCCTTAGCTAGATTAGCTGATAATCTACAAGAAATATTTAGAAATATAAAATTATAATTAATAAGTAACAAAAACGGTGCAACCTCAGCCACCTAGATTTTATAGTTATATAGAGAATCTATTTCTAACTAACTATATATGGCGGCTGGGACGGCCACCGTTTTTGTTACTTATTTTCAAATACTATTTCTCCCCCAAATATGGTAGCTACCACATCTACATCCTTTATACTATCTTCTTCTATATTAAATATATCTTTCGACAATATAACCATATCTGCAAGCTTTCCCTCTTCTAATGATCCCTTTATATTTTCTTCAAAGGAAGCATAAGCTCCTCCCATGGTATAGCCATATACTGCCTCTTCAACTGTTAACTTTTGATTTGGCAACCATCCTCCAGCAGGATTTCCCTCTAGATCTTTTCTAGTAACAGCTTCATATATTCCCTTCAACACATTAAATGTCTCAACTGGAGAGTCGGACCCACAGGCTATAGGTACATTTCTGTCTAACATAGATTTCCAATTATATGAAGTTTTTTCCCTATCCTCTCCAACCCTATCCTTTACAATTTTCCAATCATAATCTAAAAATATAGGCTGTATATAAGCTATTGCTTTTAATTCTGAAAACTTTTCCAGAAGCTCTTCATCAGTTATCTGACAATGAACTATACCATGACGATGATCTTCTTTAGGATTCTTACTCAGAGCTTTTTCCATACTTTCAAAAGCCATATACATGGCCTTATCTCCTATGCCATGGATTGCTGTTTGCATATTATTGCTATTAGCTAAATCTACTATAGCATCTAATTCTTTTTGACTAATAGTAGTTATTCCTTTTGTATTAGTATCATCAGAGTAAGGTTCAACTAAAGCTGCGGTCCTAGCACCTAAAGAACCATCTATCAACAATTTCAAAGGTCCTATTTTAAAAAATCTATCACCCCAAGAAGTTCTATACCCTTTTTCTATAAATCCTTGCAATTCATCTATATCAGGAATTAAACACTGCTCATATATCCTCATTTTCAATTTATTTTCTTCTTTTAACTCTTGGTATGCTAATATTACTTTCTCGTAATCTCCATCTGAAAATGCACCTAAATCGTCAGTTCCAACAGAAGTAATACCACATCTATTCATATCTCTAATAGCATCTACCATCATATCTTTTATCTCTTCTATTGTAGGGCTTGGAAGATTACCGTATACTAATCCAACGGCATTTTCCCTAAATATACCTAAAGGCTCTCCCTTCTCATCTAAATCAAAATGGCCTCCATTTACTTGTGGTGTGTCTTTTGTTATATTTAATAATTCTAATGCCTTACTATTTACTACAACAATATGTCCGCATGCCCTTCCGATTAAAATAGGATGATCTAAAGATATGTTATCTAAATCATATCTTGTTGGAAATCTTTTTTCTCCCTGAAAGTAATCCTGATTCCAGCCTCTGCCATTAATCCATTCTCCTTTTTCTATACACTTCTCTTCAATAGCTCTCCTAATCCTATTACTTATGTCATCTATAGAATTAGTTCCTACAAGATCTATCCTTTTTAAAGAATGTCCATAACTTAATAAATGCATATGGCTGTCATTAAATCCAGGTACAACAACTTTGCCTTTTAAATCATAAACTATTGTATTATCTGTCTTAAGTGATATTATTTCCTGAGTCCTACCAACTTTTTGGATAATATCCTCCTTCACTGCAATGGATTCGAACATATTTCTTTCTTCATCCATAGTATAGATTTTCCCATTTATTAATATTAAGTCCACTAAATCCCCTCCTTATATAATTATATTATACTACAAAAAACTAAAATAACTTTAGATTAAGGTAACCAAAATCTAAAGTTATTTTAATATATTAAGGTCTCAAAAATTTTCCTATAGGTTCAGATACTATTTTCCCATCTTGGAATATAGTCTTTCCTCTAAGAATTGTTCGTGCAATCTTTCCTTTAAAGTTCAATCCTACAAGCGGACTTACTTTATGCATATAAAATAAATCCTCATTTTTTAAGACAAAACTTTCATTTAAGTCAACTAAAACCACATCCGCATCATATCCTATTTTTATTGCACCTTTATTTTTTATTCCAAATCTTTCTGCTGGATTTAGTGATATAAGTTTGAAAACATCTATAAGTGATAGTCCTCTATTATGATATCCTTCAGTAAGCATTACATTCATTGTAGATTGACAGCCTGATATTCCTCCCCATACCTTGAAGAAGTTGCTATCTTTCTTTAATTCAAATGGTGCTGGTGAATGATCTGAGCAAACTATATCCACATTCCCTACAAGAACATGTCCCCATAGTTTTTCTTTTGTGTCCTTTGCTCTAAGAGGTGGACAGCATTTCCCTATTGCCCCTAATCCTTCTAAATCATCTTCTGTAAATGTTAAATATTGAGAAACAGTTTCACAGGTTACATCTATACCTTTTTTTCTAGCTTCAACAACTAGCTGAACTCCTCTTGCAGTACTAATATGGGCAATATGAAGTTTACACTTTGTTTCTTCAGCAAATAATATAACTCTTTGAACAGCTTCAATTTCTGAAATCTCTGGTCTAGAGTTTAGGAAATCCCTAGGTGTAGTTTTACCTTCTTTTATAAACTTGTCTGTTAGTTTATTTGTTATGTCCCTATTTTCAGCATGCACTGATACTGGTAATCCCAGTTTAGCAGCGATTTCCATACCCTTGTATAATGTCCAATCGTCTGCACCTTCAAATTCTTCCAGACCGCTAAAACATGTAAAGGCTTTAAAGCCAACTACTCCTCTTTCTGCTAATTCTTCTAGATTTTCTAAATTATTAGGTGTTAATCCACCCCAGAAGCTATAATCAACAAGCGAATTTCTCTTAGCTGCCTCAAGTTTTAAATCAAAATTCTCTCCATTTGTTGTTACAGGTGTTGAATTAAGCGGCATATCTGTAAATGAGGTCATTCCTCCAGCTGCAAGAGAAGATGTGCCAGTAAGTAATGATTCCCAATTTGTACGACCTGGTTCATTAAAATGAACATGACAATCATAACCACCTGGCAATATATATCTCCCATGAGCATCTATTTCCTCTATGGCAATACCAGTTATTTCAGGCTTCAATTCTACTACTACCCCATCAGCTACAGCAATATCTAGTTTTCCCACTGATTCATCTGTTACTACTATACCATTACGAATGATTAAATCATATTTACTCATAATATTCTCCTCCTATATAACCTTAGATTTCTAGATTTTTACCAGTAGGTTTTTGCTGATGGCATTTTTTTCATTAAAATATAATATGTTAATGCTGTAGGTGGCAGACTTGCATACCATGATAATCTTACTTCTAATAGAGCTACAATTGCACCTACTGCAATAGCAATAATTGCTGCCCAATTTATTCCTTTAAAAGGTCCTTCTTCATTATATAAATCTGCCAAATTAATTTTTTCTTTTTTAATAAAGAAGTAATCAACTATAAGTACTGCAAATATTGGTCCTAAAAATGCTGAGTACGCTTGTACAAATAGATTAAGTCCTGCTGCTGACTCTGGACTAATTAACTTCCATGGAAATGTAGCAAATGAAAGTAATCCAACAATTATAGCAGATTTTTTGAAGGAAAGTTTAAATGTATCCATCAATACATATGAAGGAGGTAATATATTGTTCAAAACATTAGTAGTAATCTGTGCTGCTGCTATGAATATCATCGTTACAATTACTAAGAATTGATTGTCTACTGCTGACGAGAATACATCTATTGGATTAGCCATTCCAGTAGCAGTTGATACTATAAGTCCTATCATACCCATGAATATAGTTATTGGTAATATAGCTGCCCAATATATTAATCCTGTAATTGCAGGTTTTGTTCCTTGCTTGTAGTTTCTTACATAGTCTCCTACATTTAGAAGCACTGTACAGTTAACCCCAGTAAATGCTGTAACTCCACCCCAGAAAGGCAATCCCCATGAACCCTTGAAGTTTATTATCTCTGAAGAAATTACTGCACCATATTTATTTATTACACTAAAGAACATATAAGTAAGTGTCAGTAGAATAAATATTGACCCTATGTTTTCTAGCCATTTTATTCCCTTAAATCCTGTAGTTGCTAAAGCAATTTGTATTAACTGAAAAAGTATAAAAAATAACACTTGGTTTTGATACCCGAATAATGAATATGATACCATATTAATAGCTGATGCTCCTACCCATGATTGAAAACCAAACCATATTATAGCTGGAACCCCTCTTATAAATCCAGGCAGCTTAGATCCTTTTATACCAAAAGCAGATCTAAGTTGAATAGTATAAGGAACACCATATTTGTGACTAAATTTACCATTAAATACCAATCCAACTGCCACAACTGTTGCCCCTATAAACATAGCTACTAATGCTTGAATAATATTAAGTTCATGAGTCATACTTGAGCCTAAAGTAAATGTACCTATTGATACGCAACCACCTAACCATGCAAACAAATAAGACCAGTTATCTAAAATACGTTCCTTCACAGGATATAAGGATTCATCCTGTCCATCATGACCAATATCATCTAAAATAGTATTATCTACTGTACTCATTGTCCAACCCCCCAATTACTATTCGTTTGAATAAAAGCATATAAAATTTTACACACAACTTATGAGACCCTATTTCCTCCTTTTTTATTTTACTTAATAACATTATATTATTTTTAACAATCTTTTGTTTATCCTATATAGATAAAAGAATTTTTCCAATTTATCCCATTAATGCAAAGGGAATTTTTGACAATAAAATAATCAAGTTTTTCACTGTTTCATACTGAGAAAGCGTCAAGATAAAATAAGTATCATCTATGGTGCCAGGCACCATAGATGATACTTATTTTATCTTAATTCTATCTTTTCTCCTCATATACATCTAAAGCTGCTTGTAAAGCTTCTCCTCTATTTACAATAGCTCCATTTCTAATTAAAGAAGTTTCCAAGGCAGAAAGTACTTTTAGTATATTCTCCTTACGACTACCATATCCCATGGAACCTATCCTCCATATCTTACCTGATAAAGAGCCAAAGGCTGCTGCTATCTCCACCCCAAAATCTTCTATCATTCTCTTACGAATTTCATCCTCTTTGATTCCTTCTGGTACATATACGCATGTTACTGTTGGCAATTTATTTACCTTATCACCAAATATATGAAGTCCCATAGCTTCTATACCTGCTACCAGTGCTTTCTCATTTAATGCATGACGAGCAATTCTAGCCTCAAGTCCTTCCTCTTTGATTATTCTAAGTCCTTCCCTTAGGGCATATAACATAGAAGTTGACTCTGTATGATGATTTAGTCTAGTTGGACTCCAATATTCTTGTATCTGGCTTAAATCTAGGTAATTTGAACTTATCATCCTGTCATTATACGAATCTATCTGTAATCCTTGCTCAATTTTTTTCCTTTCACTTAATATCTTTTCTACTCTTTCATTATATGTTAAAGGTGCCATCCCTGTAGGTACTGATAAACACTTTTGTGTTCCAGTAATAACAGCGTCTATATTCCAGTCATCAGTCTTAAATTCTGTACCTGTCAAGGTAGCTACTGCATCGACTACTAACAGAATGTCGTTTTCACGACAAAATTTACCTAATTCTTCTAAGGGCTGCATACGACCAGTTGAAGTTTCTCCATGAACTACTGCTACTACCTTAGGATTTACTTTTATTATTTCATTTTTCAAATCTTCAAACTCATAGGTTTTACCCCATTCAATTTCTGTCGTATATACGTCTCCTCCAGCTCTTCTAGATAGCTCTGTCATAAGATGACCAAATCTACCGAATATGGGGATATAAACCTTATCATTAGGTTCTATTATACTTGAAATTACAGCCTCTATTCCTGCTCTAGCAGTTCCATCTACTGGGAAAGCTTGATGATTTTCAGTTTGGAATATATATCTTGTTAATTCCATTGTTTCATCCATTATTTGTAAGAAATTAGGATCATATTGACCTAATATTGGTGCACCCATAATCCTTAACACTCTTGGTTCTGCTTCCGCAGGACCAGGTGTCATTATAGTTCTTTGTGGTATTACCAACTCTTTATACATATAGATTCCTCCCTTAATATTTAGAAACATCTCCTAATAATATCTCTCTCAATGTACCCATTCCTGACATATGTCCAATTTTTATTAGTCTCATTGCTGAACTTAAGACAGCATGTTTATCCTCCACGATAAAACTTATTCAAGTTTCCTTAACTATTTTGCTAAATTTTCCTTCCATCCATAAACTGAAAATGTGAGATCAAAAATATTAACATCTTCTAAATCAAAGATTTTTATGGATAATTCATCACCTGTCTTTAATCTATCCACTAATTTATCTACAACTTCTCCTCATATACACATATTAAATAAAGAAATAGCCTTATCTTTACCCTTATTTCCATTATTCTATAAAATGCAGCTAAATTACCTATCAAATGTTGATAAAGAAATCATATCTCTTATATCCTAAGTGGATAATAACTTATATAAAAAGCCCCATCCTAAGTAGATTACTTAAGATGAAGCTTTTATGGTTTTGTTAAGTGTTAATTAGATATCTTCGAAAAAGTAAGCAACTCTGAAAAATCAAAGCTGAATGATTTCATCTATAACAATTACATTTATTCGAAAATAGTTCCTTTTCTAAATGGAGCAGCTTTCTTCATATTTTTCATTAGGAAATAATATAATAGCCCTGTTGGTAATAAACTTGCATACCATGATATTTGAACAAAGAATAAGGATACTATTGAACCAGCGATTATTGCTATAACTCCAGCCCAGTTGATTCCTTTAAAAGCTCCATCTGCATTATAATAATCGTTCAAGTTTAATTTTTTCTTTCTAATGATGAAGTAATCTACTACAAGTACTGCAAATATAGGTCCTAAGAATGCTGAATATATTTGAACGAATAATGACAATCCACCTGCAGATTCTGGTCTTACTAACAACCATGGGAATGTACATATAGACAAAATCCCAACTAAAATTGCAGATTTCTTATAAGATAAATGGAATGTATCCATAAGTACATAAACAGGAGGAACTATATTATTTAGTACATTTGTTGTAACTTGTGCAAATGCAACAAACATAAGTGTCATAATTGTTAGAAACTGATTATCCATAGCAGTTGAAAATACAGCCACTGGATCATTATTACCTGTAGCTCCAGAAACCATAAGTCCAATTAATCCCATAAATAATGTAGCTGGAAGAATAGATAACCAATAAAGACTTCCTGTCATAGCTGGCTTAGTTTCTCTTTTTAACTCTCTGGAATAGTCAGACCCATTTAAAATCATTGTTGAATAAATTCCTAAAAATGCAGTAGTTCCACCCCAGAATGGCAGTCCCCATGTACCTTTAATATTAGTTATAGTAGCCGCTACCTCCACTCCATATTTTGTATATACAGTATAAAACATATAACCAAGAATTCCTAATATAAAGACTACAGATATATTTTCCAACCATTTAATTCCGTGAAATCCGTTGATTGCTAGAATAACTTGTAATGCAGTGAAAAGAACAAATACTATCGGCAAATTATCAAATCCTGTTAAGGTTTTTAAGCTTACATTTATAGCTCCAGCACCTACCCAAGATTGAAATCCAAACCAAACAATTGCAGGTATTCCTCTAAGGAAACCTGGTATTTTAACTCCACGGAAACCAAAAGAACTCCTAGCTTGAACAGTAAAAGGTATCCCATATTTATGCCCTGCAGACCCTGATAATACAAGTGCTATAGCTATAACAGAACATCCAATTGCCATAGCAAGAATTGCTTGAGTTAAATTTAAAACTCCAATCAAACTAGCTCCCATGGAAAAAGTTCCTATGGAAACACATCCTCCTAAGAAAGCTGCTAGATAAGAAAGATTATCCATTATTCTTTCTTTCGTAGGTAATAGTTCTGGCTTAGCTCTGTCAATATATACTTGATCTATCTCGGTCATTTTATTCTCCATTGTAGTCATCCTATTTCCTCCATCCTAATTTTCTTTTTTCACTAATTGACCATAACCTTTTTTACCAACTACATTATTTTCTTCTGCTACAACTTCTCCTCTTAAAATAGTGCAAACTGGTAACCCTTTTCCTTTTAATCCTACAAATGCTGAGATTTTGTTAACATATTGTAGAGACTCTGGTGTAATCTCCCATTCCTTTTCTGGATCTAGAATTACTAGATCTGCATCAAAGCCTACTTCAATTGCACCTTTTCTTCCATATAATCTAAAAGCCTTAGCCGGTCCTTCACTTAATGTACGTGCTAATATGGTTGGAGAATATCCTCTCTTAACAACTCCTTCGCTAAATGTAACTTGCATTACATTTTGAATACCACTGATTCCACCCCATGCACCAAATATTCCATGAGTATCTTCATCTTTTTCTTCAAGGGCACAAGGAGAATGATCTGAACTAACACAGCTTAAAGTTCCATTATCTACATATTCCCACATTTTTTCAACGGCCTCTGCCTCTCTTAATGGTGGAGCACATTTGAATAAGCTACCATTCTTCACAACATCATCTCTATTGAAAGTTAAATAATGGCTGCAAGTCTCACCTGTAACATCTACACCTTCTTGCTGTGCTTTTTGAATAACTTCTGCAACTGCTGGATGACTTACATGACAAATATGAACCTTTGTCCCTACTTCTTTTGCTAAATCAATAATATTTTTAGTAGCCATTACTTCAGCTATTAGAGGACGAGAGTCTAGGAAGTCCTCCCATGTTTGTTTTTCTTTTCTCTTTGCTCTTCCTTCTTCCCATTTAATAATAGAATAGTCTTCACAATGGAATCCTGCCCTTGCATCAGCAGTTTTTAATATTTCAAGTGCCTCTCTCACTTGTCCCATAGTAAGGGAAACATAATCTGGGGATACTGGTCCAATAAAAGATTTAAATGCCACACATCCTCTTTTATCTAGCTCAACTAAGGAATTTAAATTATAGTCTACTAATCCTCCCCAAAAGCAATAATCCACATAAGCATTTGGTGAAACAGTATTGTATTTATCATCAAAAATCTTGCCATTAGTTAATGCTGGTTCATTCTGTAAAGGCATATCTATAACAGTAGTTATTCCACCAACAGCTGCTGCCGCTGTACCATGGGCATAATCTTCTCTCCATGTATATCCAGGATCATTTAGATGAGCATGGGTATCTATAGCTCCTGGGAATATGTATTTACTCTCTGCATCGATAACCTTTTTAGCTTCTATATCAGATTCTGGTGCTACTATTGCTGCTATTTTTCCATCTTTTACACAAATATCAGCCTTATAAATTCTTTGCGATGTAACCACTTGACCATTTTTTACAATTAAATCAAACATTCTCTCCCCTCTTTCTTAGAGTATTAAATAATTATTAAGTATATATTTATGACTTAATAACATTATATTATTTTTAACAAAGTTAGGGTTTATCCTATATGGATAAAAAAAATTTATCGATTTATCCCATTAATTCAAAGCCAATCTTTATCAAAAATTAGATAAAGACTTAATACTTTACTCTAAAATAAAATAACTTTCCTTTTAACTCTAGGACTAAAAAGAAAGTTATTTTAGTATAATTTTATTTAATATTATTATTTATATGCTAAATTATATAAAGTTTCTATTAAAACTTTAATACCTTCTACTAAATCCTTTGCTTCTGTAAACTCAGCTGGATTATGGCTAATACCTTTATGGCTTGGTACAAATATTAATGCTGTTGGTATATGCTCTGCAAATATTTGAGAATCATGACCTGCTCCGCTATGCATTAGCTTATAATTTATAGCCTTTGCTTCACATTGCTCTTTTATAGTATTAACAAGATTAGAATCCATAGCTACTGGTTCTCCATCCATATAATTATTTATACTAATTTTCAAATCCAACTTTGAAGCAATATCTTTAAGTTTTTCTATTACTTCATCTGTAAACTTAATCATTACATCTTTGTTTGTATGTCTTACATCTAGTGAAAATATTACCTTTCCTGGTACAACATTTGTAGTATTTGGTACTACTTCTACTTTACCTACAGTAGCTACTAATGGATCTCCATAATTTACAGCAAGGTCCATTATTTCTGATATCATTCTGCTTGTTCCATTCATTGCATCTCTTCTATATCCCATAGGAGTTGTGCCTGCGTGATTAGCCTCACCTTCAACTTCTATCATATATCTTTTTTGTCCCACTATATGCTCTACTATTCCTATTGATTTTTTTTCTATTTCAAGTACTCCGCCTTGCTCTATATGAAGCTCGATAAAAGCCTTTAAATCTTCTCTAATTTTACTGTTTTTAAAGTCAAATCCTGCATTATGCATAGCTTGGATGAATCCTACTCCATCTTCGTCTTTTAACTCTGCTACTATTTCTCTATTAACTGAACCTATTATATTCTTTGAACCCCAGAATGTAAATGGAAAGCGACTTCCTTCCTCTTCTGCCATAGCTACTACTTCTATATTTCTGATTGGTTGTCCGTAGGTATCTTTTAGATATTCCATCGCAATAATTCCACCTATTATGCCTAACTGGCCATCCAGCTTTCCTCCATTTACTACTGTATCTATATGAGAACCTGTCAATATAGTTTCATCCTTAAAAGTACTTCCTTCTAGTCTGGCGAAAAGATTACCTACTTCATCGTAGTAAGCTATAAATCCTTTTCCTTTTAATAGTTCTTTCAGTGCTTCCTGAGTTTGTTTCCAAACATCTGTATATAATAATCTAGTGATACCGCCCTCTGAGCTCTCTCCCATTTTACTTAGCCATTCAATAAAATCGGTAGTTTCATTCTCCAGATCTAACGGCTTTATAGTATCCATTTTTGACACTTCCTTTCGTAAAAATTTGTGAAAAATCTATCTTAATACTCTATTATTAATATATTACCTTTACTAAACTAATTCATTATCTATTGTGGATAAAAGAATCACTAAAACTTATCAAAATCATATAAAACATTAAAAGAATATCGTCCCATGGCTTACCACCATAAGACGATACTCCAAAATCCAACCTTTTATCTTAAATTCCCTAATAAAGTACCTACGCCTTTACCAACTTCGATTTCAATCCCACATCTTATTAAAGTTCTTTCAATAGCTCCCATAACTGACACTAGATAGTGTTCATCTATATTACCCATATGTCCAAATCTGAACATTTTACCTGCATAAGCTGCAAGTCCTCCTGCTACTACAGCACCTTCTTCTGCCAATATCTTTCTGAACTCTACATCATTTATCCCATCCATATACAATACATTTGATAAAGTAACTGCTCTATGTTCTTTATCTGCAAGAATAGTAAATCCTAGAGATTCAAGAGCTGCTTGTGTAGCCTTTGCATACTTAATATGTCTTTGGTATCTATTTTCAATACCTTCTTTTTTGATTATATTTACAGATTCCTTTAAAGCCCAAATAAGGTTTACTGCCGGTGTTGCAAAGTACTTTGAAGGATCTTCCATTATTGGTATCCATTTTTCGAAGTCAATATAATAATCTGGAATCATGCCAAATGATTTTCTTCTAGCTAATGCTTTTTCATTTGCCCAAAGTATAGCTAATCCTGGGCATACTCCAAATGCTTTCTGTGACCCTGTTAAAAGAACGTCTATATTCATAGCATTTAATTTCTCTGGTTCTCCTGCTGTAGCACAAACTCCATCTACAATATATAGAGTTTCTGGGAATTTCTTCATCATCTCTCCAATTTCTGCTACTGGAGCAGCAACTCCTGTTGAAGTATCTACATGAGTTACAGTCATAGCATGGTAATGTTTTTCTGACAGTTTCTTTTCAATATCTGAAACTGGTATTATTTGTCCCCATTCAGATTGAATCACATCTACATTAATACCTCTTCTTTCACAGATTTCAATAAATCTGTTACCAAAGAATCCATGAGATACAATAAGTATATTATCTCCAGATCTCATAGTATTAGCTATTGCCATTTCCATTGACATAGTACCTGTACCAGCTATTACAAAAACTTGACCTGTTGCATCCCATAATTCCATCATATCATTTAGCAATTCTTTATAATCTTTTATAAAGTTTGGATCACCAAAAGCAACTGTTTCTCTACCCATTTCATTTTGAATACTTCTTACTACAGGTGTTGGACCTGGTATTGCTACTAATTTTTGTACCATAACTATATACCTCCTAATATTTTATAAATTAATTATATAGAATTAACATAATATACTCTAAATCTTCCTCTCCAGCTGATTCAATTGAATGAGATTCACCATCTCTACAGATAGCTAAATCTCCTGGTTCGAGGATTGTTTCTACTCCATTCTCATTATATAATGCCTTACCTTTTAATATAAAATATGCTTCCTGATCTCCTTCATGAGTATGATACCCAATAGAATTACCTGGCTTTATAATTGATTTTCCATAGAGCCTTCCTTTACCTAAAAAATCTTCCATCTCAAAGAAATTCACTACAGTTACATGACCTTTTCCACCTTTAAGTCCGTCGATTACTTCTATATTATAATCCTTAGATCTTCTTATCATTTCTGCACCTCTCTAATTTTATTTTATATTTCATACCTAATATCATTATATATCTTCATGCTCTCTTATATTGGAAAATATAAATAGCATTAATTATCCATTAAGGATAAACAATGACAAAGAACCCCTTGCCACAACCCATATGGATTATTACTCAGGGTTCTCTAAAAACCTATTGTGTATTAGAACTGGTAATTACTTTTTTACCATTGAATATATCATAATCAAGCTCTTTTTCGTCAACTGCTATCATCATGGCAACTAAAGCATCACAATCTACGTTTAATACAGTTCTAAACATCCCTGAGAACCAATCTATACCAGCTAGTAATGCAATACTTTCTGGTGGTAATCCCATTGCTGGTAGAACTGTTGCAAGAGCAACCAAACCACCACCTGGCACTACAACTGTTCCTAAACAAGCTAAAGTTGATAATACTACTATCTTAACTAATTCAGCTATTGACATTTCCATACCAAAAAATTGTGCTAACGTAACACAAGCTAATGATAGATAAAGTGATAATCCATTACTATTAAGAGCCATTCCCAGAGGATTAACTAATCTAGAAATTCTCTTGCTTACTCCAAGCTTAATCTCACTATCTTCCATTTTAGTTGGAAGAGTAATAGCAGAAGAAGTCGTAGTAAAAGCAACAACTGTCATCTTCCAAAGATGTTTAGCTAACCTCATAGGACTAACCTTGGCATATGCAGCAGAAATGAGGATTAAGAATATCATATAAATAACGGTCCCTATAGCCATACTACCTAAAAACTTAGCTAGTGGAATAATTACTTTAACACCTATAGATCCAGTAACCCATGCTAATAATGCAAAAATTCCAATCGGTGCGAGATTCATTACCATTTTAACAACATTTAAAATTGCCACATTGAAATGTCTAATGAAATTGAGAACTACATTATCCTTATCTTGTTTTCCAATTACACTTAATGATAGACCAAATAAAATTGAGAATATAATTGCTTGTATCATATTTGCCTTAGCCATAGCATCAATAATATTAGTAGGGAAGAAACCCACTATCATTTCAGATAATGTTTGCTGAGAAGCAGTTATAGTTGTAGTTCCCATATCCATATTCAATCCTGCCCCTGGTTTAACTATGTATCCAAGTCCTATGCCGAGAGCTGCCGCCAATGCAGTTAGCCCCATAAACCAAGCAAATATTTTACCTCCTAATTTCCCAAGTTCTTTAGGGTCTAAGCTTCCTACTGCTTCAATAACTGCACCCATTATTAGAACCACCACTGACATTTGGATTAAGCGAAGAAAAATATCTCCGACTACTTTTATTGGACCAATAGCTGGACCTATGATTAGCCCTGCTGTCATTCCAAGAATCATTGCAATCATAATCTTGTTTGTCATATTTAACTTCTTCATAATATCGCCTCCTAATGTTTGTTATTTATCTAACTTTATGACACATTTCTATTCTACATCTTTATTACAGTCCATTAAGGATAAAAAGCTGTATTATTTTTATCAACAATGGATAAAGGTTTTTGCCGCAATAAATTTCATAATATATATATGATATAATTAATGTAAATTGATTGAAAGGAGAATTAAATTATGGGTTATCGTAATGATTTATTAAGTAGTAGATCAATTATAAGACATGGTAGCTATGCTCTTATTACACCAGAAGGACTTGTTAATAATATTATTCCACATTTTGAAAAGTGTAGAATTAGTGTGGTTGCATCTCCAAAACTAGGTGCTAGTTTTGTTCAATATCTAATTAATATGGAAGCTGGAGGAAGAAATACTAAGGGCTTCGGAGGGGATGGTATTGAAACCTTTGTATACGTAGTAGAAGGAAGCCTAGATGTTATCGTTGATGGAATTAAATATGAGTTAACTGAAGGTGGATATGTATATACACCGCCAAGTCTCACCATGATTATTGAAAATAATTCAAAGGAAGGTACAAAATTTGTACTTTACAAACAAAGATATATTCCTGCCGATGGTATAAAAGAACCATGGGTTGTAAGCAATAACGTTAAAAACCTAGAAGCAATATTTTATGATGATATGGAAGACGTAACTTTAATAGATTTACTACCAACAGATTTATCCTTTGATATGAATTTCCATATTTTAACCTTCCAGCCTGGTGGCTCTCATCCATTCATTGAAACTCACGTTCAAGAACATGGAGCATATTTACTGTCTGGTGAAGGTATGTATAACTTAGATAATAATTGGGTATCAGTGAAAAAAGGTGATTTCATATGGATGGGACCTTATGTACAACAAGCTACTTACGCTATAGGATATGAACCTTTTTCATATGTTTACTCTAAAGACTGTAACAGAGATCCTGAAATATAATATAACTAGATATTAACAGCATAAACTAAAGTAGCTTCCACAATGTGGAAGCTACTTTAGTTTATTATACGAAGAATCTTGAGTCCTACTTCGATTTCAAGCATATTTGCCCTGTTCTCTATATCTAAATTAGTTAATTCCTTTATTCTATTTAGTCTATATAATACCGTTTTATAATGAACAAATAATTCTTCAGCAGTTTTTACTGCATTTAGATTGCAGTGTAAATACTTTTCCAAAGTATCTATAAGTTCATTATTCTTATCTTTATCATACTCTTTAAGTATCCATAAAGATGGATGAACAAATTTCTTCAAATCATCCCTATTCTCATATCTGCATAAAAGCTTATATATTCCTAATTCTTCAAAGGTAGTGATGAAATCCTTTCCAAATATCCTATATCCAAAATTTACTGCATCCTTAGCCTCAGAATAAGACTTACCTATTTCTAAGGGATTTTCTGCTAATCCACCAATGCCTATAGATACCTCAATATTTCCTATTTCATCTAAGATTACTCTTTTGAGTTCCTGTCCAAATTCTTTAATTGCATTATATGAACTTCTTAAATTAGCTCCTTTTTCTATAGGCCACAACATTATTATATAGTCTCCTTTATTTATAGAGATATAATCTGTAGTATAATAATAAGATACTCTATCTATCCGTTTCTTTATTTTATCCATCAATAGATGTAATCCTTCAGTTAAGTTTTTCTTATTATTAATGTATTTTTCATATTGACTAATATTTAAGAGAGTGACTATAAATGATCTTTTTAAATTCCAACCAAATAAATTGCCTCTATCATAGATGCTTTGTATAGAATCTATTCTTTCATTTATCAAATCATCCATTAAATCACCTTTATATTTCAATTCAACTTCTGTGACTGCTACATCTTTTAACATCTCCAATTTCAATGTAGTTGCAGCACTCTCTAAGGCAATAAAGTCCAATTCCTCCATTATTCTGTTTTTCTCAAGTACACCTAAATATCCTCTTATTTCATTTAACACTTGAATCGGCTCTATTATCATAGTGTATATAGTATCATTTGTATTTGGTATTTTCATCTTTAGTCCATAAACCGGATAATCCTTTTCTACTAAGCCCTTAATATTATCATCAATTATATCTATATCTCTATATTTAGGATCATTCCAAGCTATTGGAGTTAATTCATTATTTAATATTATTACTGGATTTTCGACTAAATCTCCAAGGGTTTCTGCAACAGCTGATATCCCCTTCATTTTAAGTGATAGCTTGGTAAATTTTTCGTGGCAATCCTTATAATAATTTAATCTATTGACCTGATCATTAAATATTTCTCCCATGACTGGGTAAGTAATATCAATATATTTTGTATCTCCTGATATTTCAATGATTGGAAAATCTAGTTGATTTCCTAAATCTATTATTTCATCAGGTATAGTAGTTAAAAATCTAGAGGTTTTTATTATTAATGCAGCGGCTTTTTTTTCTGCCAATTCTGTCACTAAGATTTTTTGCGCCTCAATATTTTTGTCAATTGAGTAAAAGCTAGATAAGAGAAGTTCTCCACCTTTAATCCAGTTAGCTATATCTGGCCTCTCTATTATTGTAATACCTTCTACATAAGTATTTTTATTCTCAACTGTTCCTGCCACTAATTTTGCATTCTTAAAACAAGGCATCTTCATTAATCTGCTAAGTAGTATGCCCATGACACACCTCTCTTTAATCTAATAATCTCTTAATTGTATTATAAGTTATATTAGTCATATTTTCAAAAGTATATCTCATATGAAGTCTTTCTGTTATTTTATGTCCATCTTTTCCATAGGTCCCAATATTAACTACTGGCACATCTACCTCCAATATTTCGTCTATAGGATGATTGTATTTAGATCCCCAAGCAGGCATATTGTTTTCCAACACCTTGAGACTTTCTCTACTATCACTCATCCCCATAAAACTCATATCTGAAATAAATGGATAGAACATTTTTGTTACTATAGGTTTATCAGAGTAGTCTTGTACAAATTTTATAGATTCTTCTACGGAAGACATTAGGGCCTTTTCCCTTGGGCTTTCTCCCAGCATCTCTATTCTAGCACAAAATGTTGAGGAGAAATAAATTATTATTGCAGGAGATTTATCTACTGCCCATTTCCAAGCTTCCTCTACTACTGTTACGCTGAATTTTCTTAAATCCATAGCTGGATTTTTTTCATTTAATTCCTTAGCAAAATTATGAATATATATTTTAAATCTATCTCCATGTATAGTAGCTAATTCATTATAAAACTCATCCCAAGTATATACTCTAGTCTCCCAAGGCAGCTCTGTATATACATGCCCTCCTATTTCACAGAATCTCTTGTATGAATGGTTTAAGTACTCAATAACATTATCAAAAGCTTCTACAGCCTTTCCCTTAACCTTGTTCATTACGTCTTCAGGACTCATTCTGTGTACAAAGAAATTATAATATGAATAAGCAGAAATTGCTGTTTGAACCGTATAGATATCTTTGAAGTCAGACTGTTTCAATGATATAGGAGGAATAGTAACTTCTCCCCCTGCTTCATCACATAAATCTGGGTTTAAATCCATTAATCTAGTTATCTCAGCTACTATTAAATTAGGATCTAGACCTCCAAATGCTTGTCCTACATGAGTTTCTTTTCCCGTAACATAAAAGGATGGTAACATTTTACCTATGGTCCCGTAATATACATATCTATTTTCATCTTTTTCATGGTATGGCGTAGAATAATCCGCATTTATAGCTGATATATATTCTAGATTATATTTTTCCTTCCATTCCTTCAATATCTTCAGGCATGATATTGCACCATGAGAGTTATCTTCCTCATCACACTCCGCCATGGCTATAATATTTCCATCCAATTCTTCTGGATGTTCAGAAAAATATTTGATTAGATACATATGAGAAGCTACCCCAGCTTTCATATCTAATCCACCTCTGCCAAACATATACTCACCAGAATCTATATCCTTGTTTACATCATCACCTAGATTCAGCTTTTTCAATAGTTCTGGCAATATATCCGGGTTAAATGCATGCTCCTTTATTGAGCCAAAATCATCTACACCTACTGTATCAAAATGTCCCATAAGTAATAGAGTCCTTCTAGATTCTCCCTTTGTTCCTCTTACCATTGCTATTACATTATATCTTTCAATCTCATCATTTTCTGTTTGCTGCATAAGTAGATACTCTGGATTATCTTTAAAATATGATAACTCGTCATAAAATTCCATTATCTTTTTTGCACACTCTTTTTCACCAGAAGTTTTAACTATACTAGGCACTCTGATAAGATCTTCCGTTATCTTTTTCACTTCATCATAACAGCTCAAATACATTAAATATCCCTCCTTATTTAGTTCCAAACAATATCTTTCTTATTGCCCCACCTGTAATATTTATATTTTTACTTATTTCATCTGTCGTATATCCATGTCGTAATGCCTCATAAGCATACTCCTGCTTATATTTCACCAAATATCTTTTTCTGGAACCCTCCTTAATTAATTCGTAATCTGACCCTATTTTACAAACTGATTTTAATATGTCATCAAGAGAAATTGTTTTTTGGAACTTATTCTCTTTATTTAATGCTTCCTTAAATTCTCCATTACCTATAAATTCTGCCTGTTCAAATTCTTCTTTTAGTATTTTATAATCCTCTGGAGGTTCATCCATCAATTCCTCATACTTTTTTATGGCTTGTAGCCTATCTACTGAAAACATCTCTAATAATTCTTCAATATTTATTAAATTACCTACATTCATTCTATAAAACACATCTGAACTCCATTTATACTTAGTCATGGAGTTACAGATACTAGCATATACTGGGTTATTATGTATATATCTTATTAATCTTATAAGATATGACTCATTTTGAACTAAAATGCTCCTATATCTCCCTTCAAATGGAGAGCCCGTTCTTCCTTTTTTCTTATTATAATATTTAGCATATCTAGTATTTATTCTATGCATTATCCGACTTATAGAAATGTTGTGGGTTTTTATGACAAAATGATAGTGATTGTCCATTATAGTATAAGCTAATAAGTAAAAATCAAATATCTCTTTTATTTCACCTATAATCTTTAATAGTTCTATTTTTTCTTCATTTTCCTCAAAAATAAAAGCCTTGTTATTTCCTCTATGAATAATATGATATATTGCACCGTAATATTCTATCCTCGGCTTTCTCCCCACAATGCTCCCTCCTACAATAATATTATATTATATATTCAACAAAAATTTCTAAAATCCTCTATTTTTATTAATAAAATTTAAAATAAGTAACAAAAACGGTGCCTGGCACCGTTTTTGTTACTTATTATCTTTATAAACTATTTTTTAAGGAACTAATATTACTTGATTTGGGAAGATTAGGTGTGGATTTTTTAAATTATTGTATTCTGCTAACTTTTCCCAAGTAGTATTAAATTGTTTAGCTATTTTCCATAAAACATCTCCAGCTTTTACTACATATTTTTGTGGAGCTAAAACTGGTTTTACTTCTGGCTGTGGTGCTGGCTCTGGAGTTGGTACTGGTGCAGGAGCTGGTGTCTCCACTGCTGGCACTTCTGGAGTAGGAGCTGGCTCTTCTACTACTGGAGCTTCTGCTGCTACTTCTGCTAAATAGTCTACTTCTACTGGTGTAATTACTTTAGCTTCTTTTATAGCTTCTACTAATACATCTCTAATCGGTATATAAGTATTTACTATATTCTTAGCCTTTGAGAAATCATATTTATCTCCACCTGTTATAAGGAAGTCATTTGTAACTACTGTGTAATATGCTTCCATATCAATAGGTGTACCATCTTCAAGACTAATCTTTGTAATTCTATTTTCGAATTCTGCATTTTTATCAAATTCTACTATAAGACCTGCAAATTGTCCGTTTCCTACTTCTGGATTATATATACCATGATCTATAGCTTTCTTTAAATCTGCCCCTGTCATTTCTAAAGTTACTAATTCATTATCAAATGGCATAATTTCATACATATCTCCCATTGTGATAGCACCTTTTTCTAGAGTTCTTCTAAGTCCTCCACCATTTTGGATAGCTACTTGAACTCCAGCTTTTTCCTTCATAACTTCTGATGACCATCTTCCTAATAAAGTAACATTATCTTCTTTACTATTATGTGTGAAAGCTTCTGCTGCTTCACCAATTACTTCACCTAATATTGGTCCAGCTTCTAATTCAAATTTTTCAAATAACTTTTGTCCTTCTGGGTCTGCTACAATATCAGCAGCCTTACTAGCTAAGTCGTCATATTTCGGCTCTATGCCTACTACTTTATTATCTTTATCTAATTCTATAGATAGTATTGCAAGTCCACGACCATTTTTATATCCTTGTACCACTGGAACATCTTTTACCTTACCTGCTACAGTTAGATGGCTATGACCAGAAATTATTCCATCTATTCCTTCTATATCGGCAAGTTTTGTTGCATTTCCTGTAATTTCTTTAGTTTCTTTATCTTGTGCAGAGTCAAGATGTGTAAGAGCTATTATAACGTCTGGTGTACCTTCTTCCGCCTTACCTTCTTGTAAATATTTAACCCAAGTCTTTGCTGCTTCTACTGGGTCAGTAAATTCTAATCCTTCTACATGCTCAGCTTTTGTAAGAGTGCTTGTATCTGGGTGAGCTAACCCTAAGAATGCTATTTTGATATTACCTTTTTCCACAATTTTATAAGGTTTTGCCCACTCTACTGGCTTACCAGTTTTTTTATCTACAATATTAGTAGCTAAAAAATCAAAGCCTCCGTCTTCTGCCCAACCCTTCATATGTTCTGCTCCCCAATCAAGCTCATGGTTACCTACTGCTGAAGCAACTACTCCCATAGCCTTCATCATAGCAGATACAGGAGCACCATAAGTAAGATTTGATATAGCTGTACCTTGATAGAGATCCCCAGCAGATACAAATACTGTATTAGGATTTTGCTCTAAAAGTTTTTTGGAGTAACCTATCATTTTGGCCATACCAATATCTTTACCTAAATCCTTTACATTACCATGAAAATCGTTAAAGGAAACAATGTCCACAGTTACCTTTGCTATTTCTTCAGCAAATGCTGCTGGTGCTGCTCCCATCATTATACCTAATACTAGGGCTAATGATAAAAACAAGCTAACGATTCTTTTGTTTCTAAACTTCATACATAAACCCCCTTAAATTTTACTTAGTGTAATCATACCCATTACACTTTATATATAACTTATTCTACATACTTTTCGTAAATCCTCCTTGTTTTTGAAATTTTATCCAAAATATCAAAAATAATTCTTTTTTAACAACTTTATGTTTTAACTTAATAGTTGTTGGTATAATATATATAAATAAAATTATATAATTGAACATAATAAAGGCAAACCCACCGAAAGGTGGGGACGCAAAGCTTGAAGTCTAATACCATATGGTAATGATTGTTCAGCTGCTATGTTAGTAAAACATAGCAGCTTTCTGCATTTTTGGACAGCTATAGAAATATTACTATAATAATAGTTTTTGTTTCAATTTTATAGCATAGAAGGGGATTCAGCATACTATAGCTATAATAATTATATTTCCATATTTATGAAAGGAGTGAAAAAAATGAAGAAATACAGTAAATTGTTCATCGTTTTCTTACTGGTACTAAGTTTAGCAGTATCAATAATACCAAATATCAGCTTTGCTGATTCTGGAACTGACTACCCAGGAAATGACTCAGGTTTTGATTTCAAAATTGATCCACCAGAAAGTACAATAATCTATTTTGATAAGGATGGAAATAAAATCCATGACACTAACTCCATATATTGGATAGAATTCACTTTATCAGATGATGGAAAGTATTTAAGCTTTGAGGCTAACAATGTATCGATTGATGCTTTAGCAGTGAAGGGTGGAAATGGTTATAGACTATATGAAAATTTAGGCAGCAGCAGATCTGGTTTTAGATCCCCAGATAATAATGGAGGTAATATACCAGAAATATCCCATTACTCTTTTAACATTATTATAGACATACCAGAAGAACCATGGATAGGCAAAGTTAGGGTAATCAAGACAGTTACAGATCCAAATAATATTCAATCACCAGAAGGTATAAGTTTCACCCTTATAGGACCAAACGGATATGAAGAAACCAAAGAAACTGATGATGAAGGAATCATTGAGTTTACAGAATTAGAAGAAGGTCAATACACCTTAACAGAGGATATTCCAGATGGATATTTAAGTAGTATCGGCAATGGAAAAACAATAATTCTTCCCGATGATGCCGATGAGGATTATATAGCTGAAATTGAAGTAGAAAACAGAAAAATTCCTGATGAATCAGATCCAAAAGGTAAAATAACTATTAAAAAACTTGTTATAGATCCTGAAGATAATATTATAGAAGATGGAACTGAGTTTGAATTTGAGATATATATCCTTAATGAATCAGAAGCATGGACATTATTAGATACTGTTACAATAGTAGGTAACAGCTCGGTAACAGTGGATGGCTTGAATCCTGGTGAATATATGATTAAAGAAATTGATATCCCTAATGGATACACTTTAACATCAGATAATAATTTGGAAGTTTCTATATTAGAAGATGTAGAAGCTAATGTAGATTTTACTAACCAAAAGGATAATGAAACTCCTCCAAAATGGAAAGGAACAATAGAAGTAATTAAAAATGTAGTAGATACAAGAAATGCTACACCAGGTTTAAGTGGATTTGCCTTCAGACTTTACAAGACAAATGAATCTATAGAAGAGTTCATATCCGAGCAGACAACTGGATCAACGGGAATTGTCTTCTTCTCTGATCTGGGGGAAGGTTTCTATAAACTATATGAATTAGATAGAGCTGGATATATTAAAGGAATGAGTAATTCTGGACTTTCATTAGTATTGAATAGAGAAACTACTAATGAAGATAGGCTACTCAAAGTGAATATTACAAATATAGCAGATTATCCAGATGAAGAGAATCCTGAGACACCAGAAGAAGATGACGACGATGACGATAATCCACCACCGGATGAAGATGATGATACTCCCCCGCCAGATGAAGAGGAAACTATAGAAGAGGAAATTCCTGAAGCTATACCTGAAACACCTGAAGAAGAAGTAATTATTGAAGAAGAAATTCCTGAAGCTGCACCTGAAATAAAAATAGAATCAGAAGAAATCCTTCCTGAAGAGGAAATAGAAATTGTAGAATCAGTTCCATTAGCAGCACCATCTCTGCCTGCAACAGGAACAACATCAGAGTATATTTTTTATGGATTTGGTGGTCTATTGTTAGCTATAGGTCAATTTATAAGAAGAAAAAAATAAGATAAGTTAAGGAGCTAGGTAAAACTACCTAGCTCCTCCCTATTAAAACTTAACCTGAGAAACTATTTCTTCTAACTTATCAGATATATCTTTATTCTTCTCAATTATTCCACTTATATCATTTATTGCCTCTACAATATTCATATTCTTCTCAGCAATATTTGTAGTGGCTACAGTTGACTCTTCTACAGTAATAGAGACTTCCTTAATAGCTATAGATATTTCATTTACAGTTGCTGCAAGTTCTTCTGCTGTTGCACTAAGATCTGAGATTATATTATTTAAGTGAGATCCATCTTCTCTATATTGACTTACTGCATCTACCATTAACTCATAATCCTTAGTTACATCTTTTTCTAAGAAATCCATTACAAGGGATATTCTTTCTATCAACTCTCCTACTGATTTTGTTATACTTTCTGTTACAGTTTGTATCTCACCCACTGTTGAATTAGAATTTTCAGCTAATTTTCTTATTTCATCTGCTACTACTGCAAATCCCCTTCCTGATTCTCCAGCCCTTGCTGCCTCTATAGCTGCATTTAAGGATAAAAGGGATGTCTGCTCTGATATCTGTAGTATTGCATTTGACAATACATTTATTTTCTCTACTTCTTTAGATGAAACTATAGCCTTTTCTATTTCTTCTCTTGCATTAGAATATATCTCCATTGATTTATCCTTGGCATTAATGAATTGATGACTTAGCTTATCTGCCTTCACACTTATTTCATTAGATGTATTTGCACCTTCTTCTACTTTCTGAGCAAAATCTGATAATGCTCTTTCTATCTCCTGTGATGATTCATTGATAGATATAGTGGTAGCAGATGTTTCTTCCATTCCTGCAGATAATTCTTCTGTTGTAGCTGAAGTATCCTCTGCTTGTCCTAATAAGTAATGAACCTTTTCTAAGGTTTGTTCATTAACCTCATGATTTATCCTAATAGATCCATCCATATCTTTCATAAATGCCCTCAATTTTTGTATAATAAGATTAAAGGATTGATACATTTGCCCCATTTCATCTTTTCTTTTTAAGTCTTTTTCTTCAATCTCTTGAGATAGATTCAGATTGGATATATCCTCAGCAATTTCAACAGATTCTCTAATAGGCCTGGTTATAGTACTTGCCATATATAAAACTAATATAATAGATATTATAATTACAGATATTGCAGCTAATATAGTAAGTAAAATAACGCGATTAATACTGCCCATTACACTGTCTTGCGTTATAGCAACTCCTACTGTCCAATTTGATTCTTCTATATCTCCATAGAAAAAGAGTCTATCTACACCATCAAAATCCCTTATAGCCCTGTCTTTGATTTTAATTCCCGTTTTTCCTATAATATCTGCCATTTTCCCTTCTAATAGCTCATCTATCTTCTTGAAGCTGCCATCTTTATTGGGTTTAAATTCATCATTTAAATGAGTAAGTACATTTCCTTTATCATCTAATAAAAAAGCATAGGACCCATTTCCATAGTCAGCTGAAGCAATGAAATCTACTAGATAGTTAATAGATATATCTGTTCCCATTACACCCTTCATTCCACTACTAGTTTTAAACTGTTTAGAAACAGTAATTACCATATCGCCAGTTATAGCATCTATATAGGGTTCAGTGATGTAAAAATCCTGAGTTTCCATGGCACCTGTATACCAAGGTCTAGTTGTCCCATCAAAATCTGGTGATACACTTACACCAATGGGAAAATAAGTTTCTTTGTTACTATAAGTTATATAATAGGTATTGCCCGGATTATCAGCTGTTATTTTTGTCACAACTCCCCTCATATAATCCCCCTCATGATTATCATTGTATAAAATCAAATTCAATATAGATCCTAAAGTATTTTTTTGTAAAGCTATCCAACCATCAACTTCTTGTGCCGTATGGTGTGCTTCTAATATAACATTTTCATTAATTTCCTGTTCAAGTTTTTTTATAGATACTGAATAGTTAATAATTGAAATAAGTAAAATTGAGATAATACAAATTGATGTTGTAAACATTAGTAGCTTGCCTTTTAATTTCATAGACTATCTCTCCCTTAATTTAATTTTAAATATATATACCCTATATATCGGTTTATATGCTTTAATAGTTTATCAAGATACCTTGTGATGTTTTTCATAAATAAACTTCTAGCAAATCATCGAGAAAGCCTTTTCTTAAAACTCTAGGTCAAGTTCCAATTAAAATAGACTAGGATTTTTCTTATGAACCATAAAAAACTAAGCTAAATCACATGGATCTAGCTTAGTTAAGCAACCTTATTTGTATTAAGGAATCAATATTACTTGATTTGGGAAGATTAAATGTGGATTTTTTAAATTATTGTATTCTGCTAACTTTTCCCAAGTGGTATTAAATTGTTTAGCTATTTTCCATAAAACATCTCCGGCTTTTACTACATATTTTTGTGGAGCTAAAACTGGTTTTACTTCTGGCTGTGGTACTGGTGCAGGAGCTGGTGTCTCTACTGCTGGTACTTCTGGAGTAGGAACTGGCTCTTCTGCTGGAGTTTCTTCAGTAGACTCTTCTATTTTAATATTATTAGCCTTTAATACTTCTTCTGGAATAAGTCCTGCATTTATCATTTCTATGGCATTAATAGCCTTAACATTTATAGTCCTTCCATCCTCTGATTTAGGAATCTCAATCTTGCCTTCTTTAACATGTTCAATAATATAATCCCTTAATGGATGGTTGAAATCTACCCCTATAACCTCCCAGTTATTATCTACTATGGGTGCTATAGTTTTATTTTCAGCTATATAATCAGCAATGTAGGATCTAAGAGACTTTGGATCTGATTCAAAATATGGCTCCCCTTTAATAATTCCCATGTTCTTTAATCCACCATATCTATAATTATTTATTGCTAATTTTAGAGTATCAGTATCTTTTACTAATTCGTCTTTAAATTTTAAATCTACAATTCTTTCACCCTCAGGTTTAGATAAATCTATCTTATAATCTACTCCCTGGAACATATCATAATTATATACTCTAATATTAGGATTAAAGCTTATGTTAATATCTCCAGGAATAAAGGTGTTATAATATGCAGCTGACCATTCCATATAGGCCTTTAATTCAGCTCCTGTAACTTCCACTCCTACTAAAGTATTTGGATATTTATATATCTCAAATATACTAGCATAGGTTAAATCTCCAGCCCTTAAATTAGATCCTGATGCAAATAATGCTGCTCCAGCAACATCTGCACCTGTTGCCTTAAGTTGCACATTATTGATAAGGTCAATCAATCCTGTGTCTCTAAGTTGAGCTTCCGGAATACCTGGAATTTCTGATGCTGGGGCAAAGTTTTCACTAGCTGTTCCAATTACTTTTGTTAAGAATTCTAATGTCTTATTATGATATTCCTTTGCATATTCTTTTAATTCTTTAGACGCTTCATACTCTTTCACTTCAATAATATCAACTGTACTATCTCCAATTATCCATTTATCATCTTTTTTTGTTAGTTCAAAATCAAATCTAACAACCTGTCTGCCTTCATTTCTAGCCGCCCCTACTAAAGTATTTCCTACTTTTTGCTTTTCCGTTACATGAGCATGTCCTGTTAATACAGCTGCTACTTCAGGGAATTTAGCTATGATCTCGTCTGCTCCGTCTCCTCCATATTCGGCAGTATATCCCATATGAGTAGATAGGATTATTAAATCTACCCCTTCCTCTTTCATCTCTTTAATATGTTTTTCTGCTGATTCTAATGGTGATGCAAATTTTAACTCCTCTACCTTAGGTCCATCCCATCTTGGGATATTTGGATTTGTAAGTCCTAAAATTCCAACTTTTACTCCTGCTACTTCTTTAATTATATATGGCTTAGCTAAATATGAGTTATCAGCTTTATAATTTGCATTTGCAGCCAAGATTGGAAATCCTGCTTCCTCTTGAATTTTTTTTACCATTTCTAATCCAAAATTAAACTCGTGATTTCCTAATGTCATAGAATCATACTTCATAAAATTCATTACATCAATTACTGGATGCTTTAATTCTAGGTTAAAATTATACAAATCATCAGATAGTATAGTACCTTGAATAGTATCACCGTTGTCTATAAGGATTGTATTTGGATTTTCTTCTCTTACCTTTTCAACAACAGAATAAACTTTAGCCATTCCAAAGTCTTCTGTTTCCTTACCATCCTCATAGGACCAGTTATAAATATTAGCATGTAGGTCCGTGGTTCCTAAAACTGTAATCTTGATAGTCTCAGTATCAGCAAATGCAGTTGATGGAATAATAATACCCAATACCATAAATAATGCTAATAATAGACTATAGATTTTTTTGCTCTTTAAAAACATAGGTCTACCTCCTTAGATTTATTTAGTTATATAATATATTCTATATAGAATTTAATAATCCTTCTTTTTTTCCAAAATTTTCTCACAATTGATAATAGATATATTTTTCGTTGTCAACTCAGCATCTATATATATTAGAGACTAACAATAAAATAGGATGAAATGCAGGGCACGAATAATCCACATTGCCTATATCTGATGAACCTCCTACTTCAATATTAAATAACTACACTTTTTGGTCCCAATTCCAGCTAATTTATACATTAAGGATTAAAGTCCATCAAAAGTGTAGTTATTTAGTTTATCTAGGGATTATTCTAAAACTTAACCTGAGAAACTATTTCTTCTAATTTATCAGATATCTCCTTATTCTTCTCAATTATTCCGCTTATATCATTTATTGCCTCTACAATATTCATATTCTTCTCAGCAATATTTGTAGTGGCTACAGTTGACTCTTCTACAGTAATAGAGACTTCCTTAATAGCTATAGATATTTCATTTACAGTTGCTGCAAGTTCTTCTGCTGTTGCACTAAGATCTGAGATTATATTATTTAAGTGAGATCCATCTTCTCTATATTGACTTACTGCATCTACCATTAACTCATAATCCTTAGTTACATCTTTTTCTAAGAAATCCATTACAAGGGATATTCTTTCTATCAACTCTCCTACTGATTTTGTTATACTTTCTGTTACAGTTTGTATCTCACCCACTGTTGAATTAGAATTTTCAGCTAATTTTCTTATTTCATCTGCTACTACTGCAAATCCCCTTCCTGATTCTCCAGCTCTTGCTGCCTCTATTGCCGCATTTAAGGATAAAAGAGATGTCTGCTCTGATATCTGTAGTATTGCATTTGACAATACATTTATTTTTTCTACTTCTTTAGATGAAACTATGGCCTTTGCTATCTCTTCTCTTGCATTAGAATATATCTCCATTGACTTATCCTTAGCATTAATGAACTGATGACTTAGCTTATCTGCCTTTACACTTATTTCATTAGATGTATTCGCACCTTCCTCTACTTTTTGAGCAAAGTCTGATAATGCCTTTTCTATTTCCTGTGATGATTCATTGATAGATATAGTGGTAGCAGATGTTTCTTCCATACCTGCTGATAATTCTTCTGTTGTAGCTGAAGTATCTTCTGCTTGTCCTAATAAGTAATGAATCTTTTCTAAGGTTTGTTCATTAACCTCATGATTTATCCTAATAGATCCATCCATATCTTTCATAAATATTTTTAACTTTCTGATGGTATTATCAAATGACTGATACATTTGTCCTATCTCATCTTTACGTTTCAGCTTTATTTCTTCTATACCAGTAGATAAATTTAAGTTACTTATTTCTTCAGCAATCTGCGATGAATTAATGATTGGTTTAGATATAGAACTGCCCACAGTTAAGGATAGAATACTCGTTACCACAAGTAACAGCACAACAGTAATTAAAGTTAAATTAATGGCATGTGAAACCACCTTTAAAGTTTCCTTCTCTGATACTGCCAATCCAACCATCCAGCTAGATTCTTCGATTTCATCGAAAAAGCAAAATCTTCTGATATTATCGAAATCAGTGATTCTCTTCTCTCTTAAGGACAATTCCTTGTTTCCCATTATATCTATAAGTTTGCCACCTAATATATCTTTTATATTTATATACCCTTTATCTGCTGTTGGCTTATATTCTTCATTTAAATGAGTTATAATATTTCCTTCATCATCCATTAAAAAAGCATAGGAATCTTTCCCTAGTTCTACATTTGACACTACTTCTACTAAATAGTCTATTGCAATATCAGATCCCACAACGCCTATTACCCTGCCGCTCTTTTTAATTGCCTTTGATACTGTTATGACCATATCTCCGGTTCTAGCATCAATATCTGGCTTTGATATATATATTCCATCCATTCCAATTGCTTCCTTATACCACGTTCTTTGAGTTGCATCATAATCTGCTGGTGGTATCCATCCAGAACCTGATATGAATCTTTTATCTGGCAATCCAATATAATATGCATTTCCTGGATTATTTTCAGTTTGACTTTCTAGAAACCTATACAAATACTCTTGCTCATAGTTATTGTTATACAATATACTATTAAGCGTTTCATCCAGAGAATCTTTTTGTATTGCTATCCATTGATTTAGCTTTTGAGTAGTTAATGCTGCTATGCTGTTAGTATTAGAATTAACTACCTTTTCTAGCTCTCTGATGGAAACTGCATAATTTATTATAGATACAGAAATTATGCTAATAATAGAAATCATTAAAGTGAATAGAATTAATTTAGTTTTAATTTTCATTTTATCTTTCCTTTCTCTCTTATGATATAAGGTATATTCGACATCAATCCTCAAAATCCTCTTTATTTTTAGAAAAATTTGCAAATAATTATAAATCATACTAAATGACTAGATTTTTAATTTCGAATATAAACATCTTAATATTTTAAAAAACCTCCAATGATATCTCATTGAAGGTTCCTATTAAAACTAATATTTATTAAACTTGCTGAACAGCTTTTCTTATTCTTTTTAGCCCATCTTCCAAAACTTTTCTCGGGCAGCCTATATTTAATCTAAAAAATCCTTCTCCTCCTATACCAAAGGTTGTACCATCATTTAGTTGAACTTTACCCTTGTTTATTAGAAGTTTATCTATTTCTTCTGAGGTTTTTCCCAAAGAACTAAAATCCAACCACATCAAAAACGTTCCCTCAGGCTTGTATACCTTTACTTCAGGAATATTTTTACTTATATAATCAACTGCAAAATCGGCATTATCCTCAATATATTTAAGGACTTCACTAAACCAGCTACTTCCATATTTATAAGCAGCTTCAAAACCAACTATAGAAAGTCCATTAGTATGACCTATTCCAATATTCTCAATAATCCCATTATAAAGTTTCCTTAAATCTTCATTAGGTATAATAGCTACAGAAGCAAATAATCCTGCAATATTAAAGGTTTTACTTGGAGCCATGAAAGTTATCGTATTATTGGCAAACTCATCAGATATAGATGCTAAAGGAGTATATTTATGTCCTTTGAAAGCAAGGTCGCAGTGTATATCATCTGATACCATTATGATGTTATTTTTTATACATAAATTTCCAAAAGCTTCAAGCTCCTCTCTTTGCCATACTCTACCAACTGGATTATGAGGGTTACAAATAATTACCATCTTAGTCTTTTCATCTATCTTATTCTCTAAATCAGTAATATCAATTTCATATCTATTCCCATTATTTTTTAATGAATTTTCTTCTACTATTCTATTATTATTCTCTATAACTGAATAAAAAGGAGGATATACAGGAGGTTGGATTATTACCTTATCTCCTTCTTTAGAAAAAGCATTTACTGAAATACTGAGGCCCGATACTACTCCAGGAGTAAATACTAACCATTCCTTCTTAATCTCCCAATTGTACCTTGTCCTTACCCATTGAATTATAGATTCATAGAAAGAGTCCGGTCTATCATCATACCCTATAATACCATGGTCTATTGTCTTTTTCATAGCTTCCAATATTTCATCTGCAACTTTAAAATCCATGTCTGCTATCCACATAGGTAATAAATCATCATTGCCTGACCACTTTATGGAATTACTAGATTTTCTATCAATTACCTCATCAAAATTATATTTTGATCTACTCATTTTTATACACCTCACCTATAAACTCTCAAATTTTATATACTAATTCTATGTTCTATTTCTATGCCAACTAAATCTCCAATCTGAAAATCGCTACTTTCCTTTCCTGATAGATTCACATCTAATGAGTGTCTATCATTAGTAATTTTATACTCTGTATGCTGTCCCATAAAAATTTTATCTTTAACTATATATTCCCCATTAATATCTTTCGTAATCTTAATATCTTCTGGTCTAATGATATAAGTCTTACCATCTTCATTTAATAAATTAGACTTTCCAACAAAAGATGCTACATATTCACTAACAGGATAAAAATAAACTTCCCTCGAAGTGCCTACTTGTACTATATTACCCTTATCCATGACAACTATCTTATCAGATAAGCAAAGTGCCTCAGACTGATCATGGGTAACAAATATCATTGTGATTTTAAACCTTCTTTGAAGTTCTTTTAATTCTTCACGCATTCTAACCCTAAGACTTGCATCTAAATTGCTTAGAGGTTCATCTAGCAGAAGAATCTTAGGATTGGTAGCCATAGATCTAGCAAGAGCAACTCTTTGCTGCTGTCCTCCACTTAAATTTCCGACTCTACTATTCTCATATCCTGCAAGTCCTACTATATCTATATACTCCTTAGCTATTTCCATTGCTTTTCTCTTTTTTTCCTTACGATAAAATCTAATGCCATAGGCTACATTTTCTATTACATTCATATGAGGAAAAAGAGCATAGCTTTGAAAAACAGTAGAGATTGGTCTTTTCTCTGGTGGAAGATTAGTAATATTTCCTCCATCTAACAAGATTTCTCCACTATCTGGTTTTAAAAATCCCCCTAATAAATTCAAGGTAGTAGTTTTACCACATCCTGAAGGTCCCAATATAGTTATAAACTCTCCCTCTTTTACATCTAAATTAAAATTCTTAACTCCATTTTCTTTATCAAAAAGCTTAGTTAAATTTTTCAATTGTAAAAACATAGCTACACTCTCTCCTTACTTAATAGTCTCATAGCAATTAAATTGACTGAAACAGTTATAATGATTAGTAGACTAGCCATTACTGCTCCTAAGCCATATTGACCATTTGAAATATCCTTAAACATCTCAATACTAGCTACAACATTTCTTGGCGACACTAAGAAAATTATAGCTCCTACTGTAGTCATGCAGGCTGTAAATGTATTGATAAAGCTAGTAAGGAATGTGGATTTTAATAAAGGCAGTATAATACTTAAAAATATTCTAAATCTTGATGCTCCTAAATCTCTAGCTGCATCTTCAATCTTTTTATCAATCGTTGTAAAAGCAGCATTGGCAGCTTTGTTTGAAACCGATATATGTCTAAAGGTACAATTTAGTATTACTATAGCGAAAGTGCCTGTCAATAATAAAGGTTCTTTATTGAAAGCCACAATATAACCTAGTCCAAAAAATATTCCAGGAATAATATATGGTAGAGATGAAATAAATTCTATATTTTTCATCATAGGAATATTTCTTCTATGGGTATAGTATGATAATAAAATCCCTATTATTGAAGAAATAATACCAGAGGTTACAGAAAGAACAATACTCCTATATAAGGATGGCAAATACATAAATCTGACTTTTTCAAAATGTGCTAAAGTAAATACCAACTTACCAGATGAATTTGTAGATATAGCAGATAGAAATATATTACCGTATTTTAAAATCATTAAGATAAAAAATACTCCTGTTACTAAGCCAAGTATAAACCTAAATCCAATTGGTAAGCTAAATTCATAATTATCTCCTCCAACAGCTTTAGTTCCATCAGATAAATTGTCTAATTTAGCCATATTTTTGCGATAAAAATAAAATGCAATTACGGCTGGTGGTATAAGGAGCACAGATATCGCTGCACCTTTTCCTAAGTCTGCTGCTGAAAATATAGTCATATATGCTTCTGTAGCCAATACCTTATACTTTCCTCCTATAATAATTGGAGTACCAAAATCAGCTAAATTCATAGTAAACTGTAAAAATAAAACAGACATAATGCCAGGAAAAATACTAGGTAAAATCACATGTAACAAAGTTTCCATAGGTGTAGCACCTAAATCTCTAGATGCTAGTATTTGTCTCAAATCAATTGAATTTAATGTAGAAATAAGCATCATAGATGCAAGAGATATTTGTCCTATAGTTTGAAGCAAAACAATTCCTTGCCAGCCATAGGGGTTAACACTAAGTCCTAGTAAATTATGGGTTATAATTCCTCTACGACCAAAGAGCATAATCAATGCCAAAGCAGAAACAAATGGAGGAGATATCATAGTAATTATCAAAGATCGATGGATTATCTTTTTCAACTTTCCTCTTTGTAAAAAAGTATAGATCGCAATGCATAATGCAAAAAAAGTCCCAAGTATTGAAGATAAGGTTGAGACAAATAGGCTATTTCTTATTAATTTAAGATTTTGAGTGTTCAATAAATTTTTATAATTATTAAATGAGAAAACTCCATTTCGATATACAGATGTTGATATAACCATTACAATTGGATATAAGATAAAGACGAGTAAACTTATAATTACTGCAAATAAAATTAATTTATCTATTATATAGTCAAAAGAAAGAGTTGAAAATTCAACTCTTCCTTTTTTATCTTTACTATTTATCACCAACTAGAGCTCCCCATCTTTCAAGAATTGTATCTCTGTCTTTGCCCATTAATTCTAAATCAAAATCTATAAGTTTACTCTTATCTAATCCACTCATTAATTCTGGAGCATCTACATCATCTCTGGCCATGATTCTAGCATCTGCTTCTCTAAGTATTGTTTGTCCTTCTTGTGACAAGTACCAATCTATACATACCTTTGCAGCCTCTAGGTTTTCTGTAGCTTTAAATATTCCTATTGGTGCAGGAGTCCATGGAATTAAATCTTCTGGATAAACTACGCTAGTTGGATTAGTATCTCCAGCAGCAAAAGTGCCACCAGTAATAGCAACAACACCTATTGCAAATTCACCAGCTGCTACCTTTTCAAGCGGCTCTCCACCACCCTTTGCGTAGAATTGAATATTTTCGTCAAGTCGTTTGAAATAATCCCAAGCCTTTTCTTCTCCCCAAGCTTGAATAAGTCCACTGACTATAGCATAGTTAGTCCCTGATATTGCAGGGTTAGCCATCATTACTTCATCTTTATATTTTGGATCAGCTAAATCTTCCCAAGTCTTAGGAGCTTCAAGGCCTTTTTCTTTAAGAAGATCATTATTTACAATAAATCCAGCTGGAACTAATGCTAATCCAGAGAAATATCCATCTTTATCACAATATTGAGGATTTATAGCAGATACTTCTGGTGATTTATATGCTTCTAAATATCCTGCATCTCTAGCATTTAAATAACTATCGACTCCACCGCCAAACCAAATATCAGCAGTAGTCTTTCCATTTTCTGCTTGCAGCTTTGCAAGAGCTGAACCGGTTGACATACTTAACCATTCAATCTTTATACCTGTTTTTTCAGTAAAAGCATCAAATGAATTTTCAGCACCGCCATAAGCCACTAAAACTTCTAAAGTAGTTCCTTCAAATGGTTTATCATTTACAACTTCATCATCTTTTTTCTCAGTATCTTCACCAACTACTGGAGTTGTATTAGGATCTTCTATAGCTTCTTTCTTAGAACAGCCTGTAAATGTAAAAACCATAGCAAGTATTAACAACATTGCTATTATTCTCTTCATCGTATTTCCCCCTTGTACAAAATTTGTCAAAATTAGTCTATCATTCTGGTATATTGAAGTCAAATTAGGTTTATCTATAAGACTCTATCTAGCTATAGATATATTTTATACAATGTGATAACTATAAGATTTATTTGTCAACCTAACTAACTCATATATTAAGGGTTAAACCTCAATCAAATCTTATAAAGATAAAAAATAGAAATTTCCATTCGTTATAAAAAATACCCCTAGAGGATTTAAGTCCTCTAGGGGTTCTATTAGGGGAATTTATACAAAAATTCTGCACAAACAAATATTGTATTTATTATTTTCCATCTCTTTCAAATTTTAATATTGCTCCAGTTGTGGCATGAATCTCTATTTCATATTCATAATCCTTATTATACATTTCAATTTCATATTTTGGCGGATTATCATCCTTCTCAAATTCAATATCTTCAACTTTTGCATCTCTACCAATTTTATCTAAAGCAATTTTTATTGCTTCTTTCTCTGTAATATACTTTACATCGACTACTGGCTTTTTATCTTTATTTATTTTATCAGAGTTTCCTTTTATTTTATACTCATGCCCACAATATTCATCTTTATCATCTTTATCTTTTATTTCCTTTGTTAAATCAAATACCTCTTTAGTTTCTGCATTAATCTTCATTAAATACTTATATTTAGAGGTTTTAACTTCTATTAAATAATGGGGAACTTTCTTTTCTAATTCAATTTCAAAGCCTGTTATAAATGCTTTTTCATCCTTTACCTCTTTTAATGCAATCATTTTAGCTTCATATTTTGAAATAAATCTTCCATTATTGGTTTTAATCTTATATTCTTTATCTTTAATCTTATCTACATGAACATCTTTAATCTCTCCAGTAGTTCCATGAACTTTTACCTTATATATTTTATAAATCTTAGGATTATTTATGGTAGTTATTTCAATAAGATAATGAGGGTCATCATAAGTTAATGCAATCTCATAATCTGTAACTTCTGATTTCTTCTTATCAACTTTTTTCATTGCAATTTCTATGGCTTTTTCCAAACCAATATATCTTTCACTTTTCACCTTATCTTCAGCTTTCTTATCTACTATCTTCTTGTCTTGAATTTTCTTAACTACTCCTTTGTTATTTAAAGCCTTAGTAGTAGAAACTTTAACACCCTTACTTGCCTCTGCCAATAAATTAGATGGAATAATAGGAGTTGTTAAGGATATAATTAATGCTCCTGCTAAAATAGGCAATGTTTTTTTAATTGTTTTCTTTGTCATGAAAATCATCTCCTTATCTTTTTCTTAATTCTATTTCTTAATTTCATTCTATGATTTTTCATGACTATCAACAAGTTCAAATACTATTAAAAACCTTCTTTTTTAGATATCCAACATGTATAGAATCCTTGTGTTTGTTTTTTGTATATCTAGTATTTGCAACGTTTCAATCGTCAATCTCATCTTTTTCAAAATCTATTACTGCACCAGTTATAGCATGAATTTCTATTTCGTATTCATAATTTCCTAACACAATTTCTAGATTATATTTTGGTGGATTGTCATCAAGATCTGATTCTATTTTAATTAATTTTGCCCCTGATCCTACTTTATCTAATCCAATCTTTGTTGCCTCATCTGTGGATATATATTTAGAATTCACTATTGCTTTTTCTTCTTTTGATTTATCTTTTTTATCCTTCTTATCCTTCTTATCTTTTTTGTCCTTTTTATCCTTTTTATCTTTATTAGGCTTATCTTTATATGGCTTGTCCTTGTCACTTGATTTATCACTCTTAGGCTTTTCTTCTTTTGAAGGTTTATTTTCTTTTGGCGGATTATTATCTGCCACTTCTGTTTTACTCTTTGGATCATCCTTTGAATTATCATCTGAACTATTGCTTCCAATTTCTTCAAGCTGTTCTTCTTCAATAGATTCAGCTTTATTTTCTCCTAATTCTTTACCTTGTTCTTCTGGTTTTTTCACTATATCTCCCGAGTTTTTATCAACTACTGTTGGAGTGTCTTGATTTACAATGCTCTTATCCATTGTTGTCAGCTTGATTGTAGTGGCTATAAGACCTATAGATAAAATTATTACTAATATTATAAGTATTTTTACTATATTATCTGTTTTCAATTGGACAACTCCTCCTTTCGTAGCTTTCTAAATTCCTCAGTAGTCATTCCAACCTTCTTCTTAAACAAAGTATAAAAATATCTGTTATCATAATACCCTACTGCTTCAGAAATATCTTTGGCAGTATTATCTGTATTGATTAGCAACTCCTTAGCCTTATCTATCCTGCAACTAATAATATAATCATTTAGAGTGACTCCCTTTTCAGATCTAAAAATTTGTCTAATATATCCTAATGATAAATTTACTTCCTCAGCTATTTCATCTACAGAAAAGTCTTGTCTAGTAAAGTTGTTCAATACATACTCCTCTATTTTATCTGCAATAGAGTCCTTATTTACAGAAGCAGCAACTTTACTATTTTCTATTTCACTATATAATATTACTTGGTTTTCACCAATAGACATAGCATATTGAACCGCCAATATAGCATACCTATGGCTAAATTTAATACTATCAAGGCTATTGACAACAGTTCCTATTCCTATGGAAACCGTTATATCTAAATCCTCTACTATAAGTCCCTGTAAATTAACCAATTCCTCCATAATATTCTCTATTTTACCATCATCAAAATCATCTTCATTGATTACACAACTTATGGAATTTGAAGAAGTAATAGCTCCCACCCATTTAACATTTATCTCCATAATATCAAGTACTTTTTCTAAAAGGTCTAAAGAAGAATTGGAATCATCAGCTATAATAGCTAAAGTTAAAAATTTCTCTTTTGAAAAACCTAGAATCTTTTCAGCAGAATCACTATAGTTTCCATTAAATATCCTAGATACATGAGACCTTACATTCTTTAATATAAGACTATTATAGGTCTCTCCTAAGAAGGTATATTCATCTACACCAACTACATCATCTATAGATGGATTTTCCCTCATATTTTTTATGAGTTTATCCAAAGGCTCATAGATCCTCTTAGCTGAAAAAATACTGACCAATAGACTAATAAACATTGCAATAACAAAGAATAAAGCAATTATTCTGTTTATCTGGGTAGTTTCAGCCTTTATTAAAGAATAAGGTACTATACTAATAAATACAAATCCTATATTCTCAGCCTTTTTAAAGGTTATAAAAGATTTTTCTCCTAGATATTCTCCCGTGAATCCATCTTCATCATTTGGATTATTAGCTATACTTCTGTAAATATCACCTCTAGGTAAAGATTTAGCAAAACCTGCACCTTGAGAATCTGATATAATCTTACCTCCGCTATTCGCAATCAGCATAATTTCCTTTATATTAGCCGTATTCAATAAACTAGACAATTTATTTTGGTCAATATTAACTATTATCCCTGAATCAAGTTTACCATCTTCATCATTTGCTGCATATACAATAGAAATATAATCCTTGCTATATTTAGTCCCGTAGATACTATAGGAGGTTTTTCTTGGAAAGAATACTTCATTTTTATATGAATTATAATGCTTTTCAAAGTCATTAAATAGTTCTACAGAAGATTTATCATAGAAAGTCTCTATGGGTTGAGGAGGATAGATATTAGATATAATTAAATTAGCCTTCTTATTTATTATATATACAGAGTCAACCAAATCCTCTTTAAATGCAGCATTGTCTATGATCTTAGATGCTATTTTAATATCTTCTTCAGATATATTTGTTCCCTGTAGAGTCCTCCTTATATCTTCATCTCTAGACCATAGGACATAAAAATCTCCATAGATATTTGTCAAAGCATAATAGGCAGTATTGTAGGACTGCCTCATTAAATCTCTTTGGGATTCATTGATCTTAGCCTTAGTTCTGGAGGACACAAAATAGGATACAGCAGCCATTAGAATACTTATAAGTAAAATAGAGGTTATTAAATATGAAATTATCAATCTAACTAGCAATTTATTATTCGTAAGTAATTTTCTAAAATTCATATTGCACTTCCTAAAAATATTGATGATTTAATTATATTCTTAATGATTAAGTAAATCAAATAATATATTTAAGCCAGAGGCGGGGGAATCCTCTGGCTTAAATATATTATCCTATTATAACAAGCTTATTTTCAGTTTCGAACTTTCCTATTGGTTGTAAACAACCTTCCCATTGATCATTGTATATACTACAGTAGCATTAGTATCTAATGCTGGAGTACCTTTGAAGATAACTAAATCGGCGTCTTTACCCTTTTCAATTGACCCTACTCTATCATCAACTCCAATTATTTTAGCTGGATTTATAGTAAGCATATTGATTACTCTTTCTATATCTCCTCCAAATCTAACTACTTCTCCAGCTTGAATAAAGATTACATCAGGATTTAATATAGGCCCATCTGTCATTATTGCACATAGAACTCCTCTTTTATCTAATTCTACAAGGCTGAATATATCAATTTTTCCACATTCACCAGGTAAAAGCAACACTCCTATAGGTCCGTAAATGACTCCTTTACAACCTGAATTTACAATATCATCATAATAGTCACTAGCACCCCATGCATGATCTAAGGTAAAGTCTATATTAAATTCCTTAGCAACTCTTATAGTAGTCAACATATCAAATTGCTCACAATGGACTTTTAATGGAATCTCTTTTCTAAGAACCCTACATACATTTTCTAGTCCTAAATCAAAAGGAGGTTCCTTTGACTTATCATCCTTTGCAGTTTCTTTTTTCCTCATATATTCTTGACCTTTAATTAAGGTTTCTCTCATTACATTAGCAATTCCCATACGAGTCATAGGCATTTGGTTTCTTTTTCCATAGACTCCTTTAGGGTTTCCTCCAAGGGCCATTTTTAAAGCTATTGGATTTTTAATACACATATCTTCTATACTATGTCCATAGGATTTGACAGCACACACAAGTCCACCTACTACATTACCACTTCCAGGAGCAATAGCAGAAGTAGTAATTCCTGATCTAACAGCCCTCTCAAACATATTTGATTTTGTATCTATAGAATAAACTGCTTCAACTTCAGGAGTAGAATTCTTAGTCATTTCATTCAAATCCTGATCGCTCATATCTGTACCAAATCCGCCTATATGACTATGGGCATCTACTATACCAGGAGTTACAACAAGACCATCAGCATCTATTACATCTTCTGCATCCCATTCTAAATTTTCTCCCACATCAACAATTTTTCCATCTTCTATCACAATATAACCCTTTTCAATAACCCTATTGGCAGAAGTATATATTTTAGCATTCCTTATTACCAGCATGATTCAACCCTCCTAGAATTTAGGATATTTTCTCCATTGATAAATGCAGCTTCAACTCTAGCTGTATAAGTTTCTATAGGATTTTCTGTCCATATAATAATATCCGCATCCTTACCGATTTCTATAGACCCTATTCTATCGTCTACACCGAGAATCTTAGCCGGAATAGAAGTAATCATCCTAAGTACATCATTACTCTTTAAACCATACTTATAACATAATATAGCATTCCACAATAAGGATTCCTTCCCTGATGAAACATTATCACCACAGGAGCTAATAGCAATATCTACTCCATTTTCCATAAGTTTTTTTATTCCTTCAAAATCTACTTTACTATTTACGGAGGACATAGCATTAGTTAAATCTCCCAAAATCACACTAAATTTGTTTCCAATAATATTTCCAGTATTTTGATTTACACCAAAAGCACCTGTAAAAACAATATCTATAGGAAAATCCTTTAATGCTAATTCCACAGCATCCATTTCAGATTTAGTATTACAGTTTACAAATAACGGAACTTCTCTATTTATTAATTTTTGCAGAGCATCAGACTTAGAATCATAATCTTTATTATCATTATTCCTATAATCCAAAGCCTTTATAATTGCTTGTTTTAAAAGTGCAAAGGCACCCATCCTAGTCATAGGACAAGTATTGCGAGTACCATATACCTTTTTTGTCTCTGTAGCTACAGAGGATACCATTCCTATCTTTTCTTTCACCAGCATTTCATAAGGATTTTTTCCATAAGTCTTAAATACTGCTGCATATCCTCCTAAAACATTGGAAGTAGAAGGTGTGATAGCTGCACTAGTTACTCCATATTCAAAAACTCTTTGAAACAGCATGCTATCCTGATCAAAAGAATAAACCACATTCATATCTGGAGTAATAGGGTCTGAAGCTTCCTTTAAGTCATCATCTCCCCATCCAGGCCCTTTACATCCCCATATATTGAGAGATTCTATAAATCCTGGAAATATTACCTTTCCTCTAGCATCAAATATTTCAATGTCATTAGAAACTTCAATTGAATGTCTAATATCTTTGATATGGCTACCATCTATTAAAATATCTACATCTTCTAATATATTTCCCTTTCCGTCATGAACAGTTCCACCTCTAATAAGAATCATCAGTTTATCCCCCTTAGTTTCTGTTTAAATAATCTGCTACTAATAGACCACATTCAAGCTGAATACTCACAAGTTTCTTAATAGGTACAACCTCATAATCAATTTCTTTTTCTAATAATTCACTTAGTTCCTTTAATCTCTCTTCTGCATTGTTAAAGGCTTTTTGTAAAATTAATTTCTTTTCAGAATCATCTTCATTATCTTTTTCCATCTTTAACAGTTCAATTTCATTAGCCCTAACTAATAAACCATAGGACAACATTTTATAGAATTTAGAGATTAATAAATTATCGAATTTTTCAGCCACAGTAGCTATCTTAGCAAAATCTGGATTTTCATTGACCATTTTCTTAGTGGCTTCATTACTTTCATCATTATCAGTAAAAGCTTCCAATGCCAATCTAAAAGGATTTTTTTTATCCATATACTGAATTCCACTATTTAACGTTTCTTTAATAAAAATATCTGCTTCTTGACTAAATTCCATGCTCTTCAAAACTGCATCTTTTCTAGTTATATCAGATGGTGATAAATCATTTATTCTTTTATCATAAAAATATGGCAGCTCCGTTAGAAGGGTAAAAGCTCCGCAAACTTCCTTAGCATAGTCTGCACTACAGGTTCCTACCTTAATTACACTCTCAGGATTAGAAATACCATACTTCTCCAAATAATCATAGTTTTGGCGAATACCTAAATCTTGATAAATTGCAGGATCAAAGGCTACACAATAGGGAGCTTCTGGTTCTCCTAAATTAAGAGGAATACCCTGTTTTTTAGCAGCATTTCTCATATCATCATAAATCTCTCTAGTTTCTCTGGATATATACCAGTAAACGCCTCCAAAGCCTGCATTGTGTAAGGAATATATGAACTTTGGTTTGATTTTATCAATCAGGTCCATCATAGCCTTAGTTTCAGGAATAGTATCATGAAAATGTAAGTTCTTATAATCTATGGGGAAAGTCCAATCAACCTGCTGATGACCTGCTGGTCTAAAGAAGTTTCTTGCATAATTATATAAAGTAAAAGGTCCTTTGAACCAGTTTTCATTAAGTTTTGTACCATCTGCATCCCATGATTTAACTATATACCAAGTATAGTCTAGTTCATCCCTTAGATCCTTGTTTTCAGCAAGTTCTCTTGTAAAATATTCAAGCATCATTGCTCCTATAGGTTCATTTGGATGAGGACATCCAAACATAAGAGCATTATTAGAGCCATTACCTATTTTTAGACAATACAATGGATGGTTATCTCTAGTTCTACCCATCTCAAATAATTCTACTATCTCTGGAAATTCTTCAGCTAATTTTTTACTACTAGCATCCATCTCCTCTACAGTTAAAAATTCCTTATATTCAGGTATATTATTTATTACATCATCAAATATCTTTTTCATTGTTTAACCTCCTAATGGAGGCTAATTACATATCTTTAAGATATGCAATTAGCCTTTTAAATTAATAGACTATTTTAAGTCAGTAAATGTATATTCTGCCCATCCCCATTTTCCAGCACCATCTATTGGTAGATTAATAAATTGAACATTATTAGCATCATATCCAGCAAATGCTACTATTGGAATATAAGGAAGATCTTCAGCAAGTATTGCTTGAGCTTTTTTATAATATTCGGCTCTCTTAGCTTGATCACCAGTAGAGGCTCCTTGAACTAACAAATCATCAAATTCTTTATTACTGTATTCACCATAGTTGCTTCCTACACCTGTACCAAAACGTTTCTGTAAAGCAGCTGGATCTGGTCCCATAAATCCACCTTGTAACTCAAGCATAAAATCCCTCTGTGTCCCAACTTTATCAAACCAAGCATTATACTCATGAACCTGAACCTTTAATTCTATACCAGCTTTAGCTAAAGTTGATTCCATTAGCTTAGCCGCATCAGGATATCCTGAGCCTTCAAATACATCTATAGTAAGGCCTCTTACATAGAAACCATTGGCATCTTTTTTGTATCCAGCATCTTCTAAAATCTTTATGGCTTCTTCAATATTGAATCTAGGAGATGTTTCTTCACTATTTGAAACCCATTCAATTAACGAAGGATACATATTATATTCTGGTTTTTGTACTCCGTTATAGATTTTTTGAGATATCTCTTCTTTATTGATGGCAGTTGCTATAGCTTTTCTTAAATTCACATCCTGTAAGGTCTTATCCTTTAAATTAAATATAATCCTCATAGGAGATGGATATTCATTTAAGGCCAATCTAATATTGCCATTTGCCTCCATTTCTGCTACATTTGCTGATGGCACATTTTCATACACATCTATATCACCGTTTAACAATGCTTGAACAGCAGTGGCATCATCAGGAATAATGGAAAATATTATCTTATCTAGCTTTGGAGCACCTTCATGATAGTTAGGGTTGGGAATCAAAGTAATACTTTCCCCTTGTTTGAACTCTGAGAATTTAAATGGTCCAGAACCTATAGGATTCTTGGAGGCTGGGTTCTCTTCCCATGGTTGTCCATTATTATATACATGCTCTGGTAATATGAAAGTAGCATACCAACCTAAATCAGCAATGAAGGAAACATCTGCCTGATTCATATTAAACACAACAGTATAATCGTCTGGAGTATCAATAGAATCAACTATGGATAATCTTGAACTCATATAATAGGATTCATTAGCTTTTATTGTGTCAAAGGTATATTTCACATCCTCGCTAGTTACATTTTCACCATCATGCCATTTCACATCTTTTCTTAAGTAAAAAGTAATTGCCTTTCCATCCTCACTTACATCCCACTTAGTAGCTAAATCAGGTATAATTTGTTTACTAGCATCTAGCTTAACAAGCCTATTATATATATTCTGTACAATAGGATAGGCATTGTCATCTGGTAAAGTATCTGGGTTAAAAGACATTGGATCTCCAGAAGCTCTTACTATTAATACCTTTTCTTTTCCCGGCTTACTTTCTCCACCTTTTTCACCTTCAGACGGAGTATTAGTTGTAGTCTTAGGAGTACATCCTATTACCATTACAGTGACTAGAACTAAAGCTATGATTGTTAAAAATAACTTTCTCTTCATATTAACCCTCCTTGTCAAATTAGTCTAATCTATCACAAGCTACCATATGACCTGGCCAAACTTCATAGGTAGAAGGATATTTTTTGAAACACTCATCAGTAGCCTTAAAACATCTTGGTGCAAAATAACAGCCTGGTCCTGGATTAACAGGTGTAGGTGGCTCTCCTTCAATATTTATCTTATTCATAATCTCTTCTGGATCAATAGAGCCGCAGTTTGAAATCAAAGTTTGAGTATATGGGTGCCTTGGATCTTTAACCACAGTATCACTATCCCCATATTCAACAACTTTTCCCAAATACATAACTGCTACCTTATCAGAAATATATCTAGTTAAAGCAATATCATGGCTAATAAAAATAACAGCAGCATTTTTCTCCTTACTTAGCTTCAGCAGCATATTTATGATTTCAGATCTTACAGATACATCTAACATAGAAACAGGTTCATCAGCTATTATAAACTTAGGGTTAAGAAGCATGGCACGTAAAATAGATATCCTTTGCAATTGTCCTCCTGATAATTCATGGGGATATCTTTTCATAATATCCTCTGCAGGCCGTAATCCTCCAGACTCTAAAGTTTCTAAACAAATTTTTCTTCTTTCATCTAATGTCTTTCCAATAGAATGGATATCTAAAGGCCTCATTAAAATCTTTTCAATAGTATCTCTAGGCGTAAAAGAGTCATAGGGATTTTGAAATACAATTTGTACCAATCTTCTAAAATCCTTGGGATTGTTTTTCATAAGTTCCCCTGTTGATATATCATCAATGAGTACGTCTCCTTTAGTAGGGTTTTCAAGTCTAGCAAGAATTCTACCTAAAGTAGATTTTCCACATCCAGACTCTCCAATAACTCCAAGTACCTCTCCCTTTTCTAGCTCCAAAGACACACCATCAACAGCCTTTACCCACTGTTTTCCCTTTACCCCTCCTTTAAAGCCTCTCTTTAGGGGATACCACATAGATACATCATCAATTTTTATATAGGAACTTTTCTTTTCCATCTATTCCTCACCTCCATATAGATGACAGCTTAAATTTCTTCCATCCTTCATTTCTAACTTGGCAGGCTTGTCCCTTCTGCACTTATCCGTTACATATTTACAACGTGGAGCAAAGACGCATCCATCATATAATTTAGATAAATCTGGTAAAAATCCACCTATTCCCTCTAATTTTAGTTTATCTCCCTTAAGTGAAGGAAAAGAAGATAATAAACCTTTGGTATATGGATGTAATGGTTCCTTTAGAACATCTTTTACATATCCTATTTCCATGAGTTCTCCGGCATACATAATGGCTACCTTATTGCAAGATGTGGCCACTACAGACATATCATGAGTGATCATAATCCTAGTCATATCTAAATCCTTCTCCATCTTTAGCACTTCATCAAGTATTTGCCCCTGAGTTACAACATCTAGAGCAGTAGTAGCTTCATCCATTACCAATAACTTTGGATTATGAATAAGGCTTATGGCAATAGAAACTCTTTGAAGCATACCTCCCGATAATTCGTGGGGATATAGATTATATACTCTTCCAGATAAATTAACTAATTCAAGCAAACTGGAAATTCTATCGAATATCTCTTTTTTAGTAGCCTTAGGATGGTGAACCTTATAAATATCCTCTACTTGAGTACCTATTCTATGAACTGGTGATAGAGAATTCATAGATTTTTGAAAAACTACAGATAATTCATTCCATCTAATCTTTTTAAGTTCCTCTTCAGATAATTTAGTTAAATCACGTCCTATAAATTCAGCAACTCCTGAAATCTTCGTACTTCTATCGGGCAAAAGTCTAAGCAAAGCCATAGCTAAAGTAGACTTTCCTGAACCCGATTCACCAACAATACCTAAAGAATCCCCTTTATGAATCTTGAAACTTATATCTTTTACAGCATATACACTTTTATGTTTATTTACATAGGTAACGTTAAAATTCTTTAAATCTAATATACTTTCCATCCTTAAACACCCCTTTTAGTCATATGCTTAGGATTAAGTACATGGTTTAATCCATCTCCTAAGAGATAAAATATAGTTACTGTAATTACAATAGCTACTCCAGCATAAGTTGCCACCCACCATGCACTGGTAATATAAGGTTTCCCTTCATATATCATTTGTCCCCAACTAATAGTATTAGGATCTCCAAGCCCTAGAAAGCTAAGGCCTGCTTCTGTTAATATAGCATTTGACATTCCAACTGTTGTATTAGCTATAACAGGGAATATACCATTTGGAATAATATATTTAAATAGTATCTGGCTTTTAGTCTCACCCATGGCAGTAGCAGCCTTAACGAAAGTTCTTTCTCTCAATGATAATGCCTGGGCTCTCATAAGCTTTGCATTACTTGGCCAAGTAGTAAATCCTATTACAATCATTACATTGATAATACTATTACCAAACAAAGCAATAATAAGGAGTATTAAAAAGAATGTAGGAAGCATCATAAATATATTTATAATCTCAGATACAATCTGATCTATTTTCCCGCCAAAGAAACCTGCAATCCCTCCAATTAAAATTCCTAGTATTCCAGAAATAAGAGCTGAAATAACAGCTACTTTAAGGGAGGTTCTGGTCCCATATATAATCATACTGTAAACATCTTGACCCATTTTATTGGTCCCGAGTATATGACCGTTTTCTCCAACTTTATTTAATATATCTCCTCCAAAATAATATGGATCCTGACTTGAAATAAATGGTGCAAATATAACAATTACTAAAAGGAAAATAATTCCTAAGACTCCAAACATAAGCTGTTTATCATTTATAATAACTTTCTTAGCTCTATCAATAACCTTCTTTATATTCATCATGAACCCTCCTTAGTACCTAATTCTTGGGTCGAATACTGCGTATACAATATCTACAATCATCATTACAACTGCAACTGAAATTGACATTACAAGATATATTCCCATTAGAGTAGGATAGTCTCTCTGGGTAATAGCTGTAAGTACCAATCTACCAGTGCCAGGCCATGCAAAAACAGTTTCTATGAGAGCTACTCCAGTAATTAGATAAGCCATAGATATACCAAAAATTGTAATGGTAGGTAAAATAGCATTTCTAAAAATATATTTATTAAATATCTTTTTCTCACTCATACCCGTAGCCCTTAAGGTAAGAATAAAATCCTCATTGGTGACCTGTAAAATAGAAGACTTTGCAATTCTAAAATAAAGAGGAATCTCAACCAATAAAAGTGTACCTACAGGAAGTATCATATGTTTCATTACATCCATCACATAAGCCATTCCAGTATAAGAAGCTCTAGGGTCTGTCATTCCATAGGTAGGAAGTAGTTTTAAAACAGATGAAAATATGATAATGAGCATTAGCCCTAGCCAAAAGGAAGGCATAGAATTTAGTATATAAGAAAAACCTGAAAAAATAACATCAATAATTGACCCCTCTTTTCTTGCTGCTACAATCCCCATTAATGTACCTATTATAAGGGATAGTATGCCTGAAGTTAAAACTAGTAAAATAGTTGCAGAAAGCTTTTCAGAAATCATTTCCGTTACGGGCCTGTTGTAAATAATAGATGTTCCCAAATCACCAGTTAAAGCGGTTTTTAAATAAACAACAAATTGAGTAGGTAACGGCTTGTCCAACCCATATTTTTGTTCTAATGCAGCTCGCAGTGCCGGATCATCAGTTTCTTTTCCCATAAGAGTCTTTATAGGATCCCCAGGGGCTAATCTAATAATTATAAAATTAATAGAAAAAACTATAAGAATCGTTAGTAGCCCCGTCAAAATTCTCTTTCCTATGTATTTTTTCACCTAACTCCCTCCCATTTCTTTTGTAATGTAACGCTTTAATGTTCAATGGTGAACCTGTTCACCTCTAAAATGTTATTAACACAATAACATAATAAAGTCTTTATGTCAATTATTTTTTTGAAAATTTTTTCTTTTCTAAGTTTTTAGATTCCCTAAAGAATTTAGTAATTTTACTTTTTTTTTCCTAATAATTTGCTATAATGTTAGTTAAACAATAAAGTTTTATTTATTAAAGGAGGAAAACATGCCTAAGCAAACGTTTTTTAACTTACCTTCTGATAAAAAAGAAAAAATAACTCTTGCGGCTTATGAAATATTTACTAACGAAGAATATGAAAAGGTGAGCATTAGGAGCATAACAGGTAAGGCTGAAATTTCAATAGGTAGCTTTTATAAATATTTTGATGATAAAGATGACCTTTATTTATATCTATTAAGTAATATTGAAAAAAAAATATATGCTAAAGAAAAAGAAAAGACAGGATATTTTCTAATGAATAGCGAAGTTATTCCTATCGAAGAAATATGTACTCCAGAGGAAATAGAATTTAATCGTACCTGGTACAGAGCACCCATAGAAGTTATGATGAAATTTTACTTTGGCAAGTACAGCAAAGAATTAAATAGCAATGTAATGGACGAGCTAGTGGAACTTAAAAACTCTGGCAAGCTAAAAGACTCTGTAGACATAGATTTTATTTTCCATATCTATGCAACTTCAATGTTTAATATATTAATATATTTTCGTGATAACAATATAACGGATGTAAATGAAAAACTTAAAATGAAGATAAATTATTATACTGAACTATTTCTTAAAGGAATTTTAAAAACGGAGTAGAGAACAATTAATTGTCCTCTACTCCGTTTTACTTTACATTTTTTGTTATAGTCCTATTTTGTCATATAAATCTATATTTTATTTTGCATATAACTTAATACCTGTTGTATCAAAGTATTGTAGCAATTCTGGTAATACATCAACTGATACTTTTTCACCGTCCTCAGTGATAAAAGTGTTATTGTTAAGCTTAATATAAACTGGATTGTTCGAGTTATACCACTCTACTAGCTTAGCTTGTGCTCTTGGGTTATTATTTAGGTAATCTGTATCAAAAGCCTCATCACCTATAATAACTGCACTAACTGGAAGGTCTTCTATATCTCCTACTAATGTTATCTTTCCTTTGGCTACTTCTGTTAATGTAGCTCCATCTTCACCTGTAAATATTACTTCTATTTGCAAGTTTGACGCTACTACTCCCTCATGTGCTCTATATGTTGCTTTATATAATCCTGGCTCAACCTCTGTCATTTCATTTCCAAGCCTATTAGCTGAAGGTCCAAATGGAAGCATTATTCTATAATATGCTTTACCTCCTGCTGGTGCATTAAAGCTTATTTCTAAGGTTTCATCACTTCTAAGCTCAGTATTTTCAGTTGGCTGGAGATTTGTAATTCTTCCTGGTTCTGGATCAACAGGTCCTTCACCTGCTATTATCTTAACTTTTCCTTCTGCCATTTGTGTTATTTCGTATCCATATTCATTTCTATATACTACTTCAATCAATAAATTTTCTGCTCCTGTTTCTTCTGGCACCGTCCAAGTTCCAGTATATAATCCATCTTCTTCTGTCATTGGTATTCCTATTTCATTGCTTTGTAACCCAAATGGAACCATTATTCTAAAATATCCTTGCCCTCCTGTAGGTGCATTGAAGCTAACTCTTAATACATCCCCTGCTCCAAGTTCTATATCTTCTGATGGCTGGATATTTGTAATAGTTGGTGACTCTAACTCTACTAATACAGTTCTTACAACTGTAGTTACATTTCCTGCTCCATCAGTTGCTTTTACAGTAATAGTATTTTCACCTTGGTCTAGCATCAATCTTTCATGGAAACTATTAGATTCATCTACTAATATCTCTTTATCATTTATCTCTAATTTCGCTAAACCAATATTGTCGGTTACAGTACCTATTACATGAACTGATTCTTCTTTTATCTTAGCATTGTCTAACGGTTTTTCTACTGTTAAAACTGGTGCTAATTTATCTTTTATTACCACTACTGATGCTGATGGTTCTGTTTCTATTCCATTCAACTCAGCTGTTACCTTAATTGTATTTCTTTCTTCTGGTATAGGTACTTCTACTGCAAATACTCTATTCTCAGAATCTATTGAGGTTGCCTTTACATCGTTTACATATACATTTACCTTACCATCTGCTGTAACCTTTCCTTCTACTCTTATTGTATCTTGATTTGTATAGCTTTCTGGAGCTAAATTAGTTATTGCCGGAACATCCATTGCATATTCCATTCTTGCTCTAATCATCAATCCGCCTTCAATATCTTCAGAGCTTATTAATTTAAATTCTCCGTCAACATTCATATATGATCTATCTGCATATAGTGAATTTTGGTCTATACCTGTTCCTGGACACTGAGTACCTGCTGTGTCTTGGATTGTTGAGATATAGAAGTCTTTATCTGTTGAGAAGCCAAAGCTTGATAGGTCTATATAGTTCCATGCCCCTCTAACTACATCTTGGAATATTGGTTCTCCAACTTTATATGGTTTTCCATTTGCATCTATTCCATATATTGTAAATCCTATTCTGTTTCCTCCCGGACTTGGCCATGAAGTATCCCAGAAGTAAATATTTGTACCTTTTACTTTACCAAATTGATCTGGTGTAAATCTTACTGCCAATCCATTAGGTGCTGCATTTAGTACTAATGCATTTTCAGCTGTTCCATCATCATAGATTATATTGTCTTCATAACCTACAAATCTCTTTAATCCTATATTTACATCTACTGTTTCATTTCCAACTACATCTACTGTAGTTTCTCCTGGCTCAAATCCATCTGCTACTACCTTAAGTGTATATGTTCCCTCTAGAACATTAGGAATTACGAAATATCCCTCTGCATCAGCTGTAACTGGTGCTACTCTTGGATCTTCTACTACTCTTACTACAGCATAAGCTGCCGGAGTTTCATAATATCTGTCAAATACTCTGCCTGTAATAGTTCCTTGTGGTTTAGGTTCTAATATGAAGTTTGATTTTGCAGTTTGGTCCTCAACTACATTTACTCTGGCTTCCTTAGAATAATATCCATAAGCTTCTGCTACTAGAGTATATTCACCAATTGGAGATCTCATAAAGAATTTACCTGTAACAGGGTCAACTTTAACACTTCTTCCCGTTTCCAATACTGTTACTACAGCATCAGATATTGGGATTCCTGCAAATACCATTGGCATATTTTGAACTTCTATATCTTCTATTGTTTCAAAGTTATTAGCTCTAAGCATTTCTTCTGCTTTCAAGCTATACTCAGGTGCTGTTGGTTCTACATAATCTACTTTATCAATCTCATCTTTTTCAACTTCTAATTCCCCTAATCTCATCATACCAGCATCCACATTACCCATTGATTTCTTCCTTGCTACTGGCCTAATTAAAGGATTATCAACTGTTGGTTCAGCATTATCGTAGTCCATAATGGCTCTAATCATTACAGCTACCTCATAGTCTGCACCTGCATCTGCTAATGGACTTAATTGTCCTCCAATATTCAGATAAGATTTGGTCCAATCTGATGTAGAGTTATCATCTAGACCAGTTCCTGGACTATTATCACCAATCGCATCTTGCATAGTTGATATATAGAAATCACTACCTGTTGAGAAATTAAAGCCAGAAAGATCTATTAGATTCCATCCACCTCTAACTAAATTATTCAAATACATAGGCGTTCCTACTTGATTACCATTTGAATCATAAATAACAAATCCTAATCTATTTCCTCCAGGTGTCGGCCAATCATTACCCCATAGATAAATATTAGCAGCTTGAACTTTTCCAAATTGTGATGGAGTAAATCTTACTGCCAACCCATTTCCTGCTGCATTTAATACTAATGCATCTTCCGCCGTTCCATCATCATAAATTAATTCTTCGCCTTCAATTGGCTCTGGTTCCACATGGTCTATACCCATAACATATATATCATCAATATACCACCCAGTATATACTCCTGAAGTATCTGAGTGGAAGAAGAATCTTAATTTTATGGTTTCTCCACTATATCCTGTTAGGACTATTTCCTCATTAGCCCATTCTTGGACTCTTCTTCCATATTTCCCACCTGCTGCTGGAGTTATATTGGTCCAAGTAGCTCCATTATCTTTAGAGATTTGTACTTGACCATAATCCCATAGAGTTGTTGTTCCTTCCATATCAACCCAGTGATTGAATATTAATATACCATCTTTATCTTCTGGTATCACTATAGATGGAGTTTCTATATAGGCATCAGTTCTATGGTCATAATTTCCTGCAAGATTAGTAGCCCATAGTTTTTCACCTGAATATGCTGCATTAGGTCCAGATGTTGGCACTCCCCATGCCCATGGATTAGCAGTTCCAGCTGTAATACCTGTTACAAATCCACCATTATCATTTTCAAAATCCGTACCAAAGAGAATCTGTGCTTCCACTGGAACAGCGGATACCTCTTGTGCATAACCACTTATATTACCAGAAAAATCTACTGCATTTAATACATAGTAATATGTTGTTCCAACAGTTCCTTCAGTATCTTGATAATTATTGCTAGTAGTTTCTCCTATCTTAACATATCCTTCACCTGATGTTTCTGAGCGATAAATATTATA
>NZ_CABSQO010000013.1:0-101101 GCF_902479755.1 uncultured Tissierella sp.
TATATTCATTTCTCCTTAATTACCTATTTTTAAAAATTAGGTCTTGATAAATTAATGATATAGCTTTAAGGATAAATGAAGTTAAAGAAGAAGGTCATAAGTCAATTGCTGTAATATGTAAGACTACCGAGGAGAGTACAAAAGTATACCAAGCATTGAAGAATGTTATGGATGATAATATACATTTAATTACTGATAAAGATACTTCCTATGGAGGTGGAGTAGTAGTAATTCCAACATATTTATCAAAGGGGTTAGAATTTGATGCTGTTATAATATTTAATTGCTCAAATGATAATTATATTGATGATGAACTTCATATAAAACTGCTATATGTTTCAATAACAAGACCTTTGCATAAGCTTTTTATATATTATAAAGATAAACCGTCAATATTATTAGATATTGATGGTGATTACTTTGATATTTTATAAAGGTCTGGATATTTACAATAGCATATTATGTCTGATGACGTTTTAGGATAGATTATAGATGATATATGATAATTTAAGTGATGATAGCTTAGAATTAAGATAAGAAATAGGAAAAGCAACCCGAAATTGAGAGTGTTGAAGGGATTGAAAAATAGGGAGATTTTAAATATGAAAATATGGACAATACAATCAATTGATATCTGGGAGAAGCTAAAAGAAGAAAAGATTGTAACATGTGATGAAAAATTGGCATCCTATTTAAAAGATGAAGATTATTCATTTTTAGAGCAATATAATTGGATTAGAAACAAAATGATAAATAAAATTGGTGATAGCTCTTATAAATCTAATATATATCCTATATGGGGATGGTACATTTATAAAGGCCAACATAAGAAACCAGATTTAAGGCGCTCTGCTCATGGGCCATCGGGAGAGCAAATGGCTTGTATTGAATTAGAGATTCCAGATAAGAAAGTTTTATTAAGCGACTTTGATTTATGGCATTATGTTCTGAATAATTGGTATATAGGAGATAGTGGAAATGAAGATGAACTAGATGCTGAATGGGAATGGTTGGATTCATTACCAAAAGAAGAAAGACAAGATTTAATTGAAAAATCATGGGATAAAATATTTAATATAAAAGAATGTCTTAATAATGAAATTTACTCTTCAGGAGAATATATTCAAGGTACGTTTTGGGAATTAAGACTTGATGAAGTAAAAAAAGTACAAATATTTAAAGTAAGATAGTATAAGTATGTTTGATAATGTTTACTGTGACTCTCCAAGCTCTCCGCCGAGTATAGATGTAAAGCTATCTTATAGAACTATGATTGTTTATGAATATTGGCTGTTAAGCAAATGGTATTCATAAACCAAAACCTTAGGATTTCAATATTATATCCTAAGGTTTTTCTAGCAACTAGATTAATAAAAGCAATAATTTATGCAGGAATGAACTGGCTGTTATAGAGTCTTTCATAATATCCGCCATTTTTTAATAACTGATTATGAGTTCCACTTTCCACTATATTCCCATTATCCATGACCAAAATCAGATCTGCTTCGCGTATTGTTGAAAGTCTATGAGCTATAACAAAGCTTGTTCTACCTTCAACCATTTTTAGAAATGCTTTTTGTATATGGATTTCCGTTCTGGTATCTATATTGCTTGTGGCTTCATCTAAAATAAGCATTGGCGGATCGACGAGCATTACTCGAGCAATGGTGAGGAGTTGTTTTTGTCCTTGAGATAAATTTCCACCAGCGTCAGAAATAAGTGTGTTATAACCATTAGGTAAAGATTTTATAAAGTTGTGAGCCTCGGCAGATTTAGATGCTGCAATAATTTCTTTATCTGTTGCATTTGGATTGCCATAAGAGATATTGTCTCGTATGGTACCTGAAAACAGCCATGTATCTTGAAGTACCATGCCAAAACTGGATCGTAAGCTGTCACGGGTGATGTTCCTAATATCAATACCATCAATGGATATAGACCCATTATCAATATCATAAAACCGCATAAGTAAGTTTACGAGAGTCGTCTTACCAGCACCGGTTTTACCCACTATGGCAATCCTGGTGCCAGATCTCACATTCAGGTTGAAATCTGTAATCAGAGGACGCTGGGGATTGTATGAAAAAGTCACATTATTAAAGTTTATTTTACCTTGACTGTGCTTAATATTAATAGCATCTTTAGCATCAGGTCTTTCTGACGGCATGTCAATAATATAGAATATACGCTGCGCTGATGCAATTGCAGACTGTATCTGGGTGAGTATTCCAGTTATGTCATTAAAAGGCTTTGCAAATAGATTCGAGTAAATAAGGAAACTTGATATATCTCCAACTGTTATTTTTCCTAGGATGACCAAAGTACTGCCGATAACACCTATAGTAGAATAGGTAATATTGTTTATAAGACGAGTAGTAGGTCCAGATAGGGAGCCGTAAAACTGTGATTTTAGGCCAGAACTATGTAATGTATTGTTAATTTTCTTAAATTCTTTAAAAGAGCGGTCTTCATAATTAAAAGCCTTCACAACTTTTTGCCCGCTAATAATTTCTTCTACATAGTCATTTAATTTCCCCAAATTTCTCGCCTGGGCCTTAAACATTTGCTGTGAACGGTTAGCAATAAATCGTGCCATTAAAAAAGAAGCAGGAGCAGAAAAAAGCACTACTATTGTCATAATTGGGCTTATATATAACATAAATCCTATTGCACCTACAATGGTAACTACAGCCGTGAGCAATGTTGATATACCATGAAGCATTCCATCTGAGATTGCATCTATATCATTTATAAAATGACTTATTGTATCGCCATGAGGGTGAGTATCATAGAATTTTAGAGGCAAGGTACTAATTTTGTCAAAAAGTTGATGGCGCATATCATTAACAGTTTGATATGATATCCAATTCGTTAGATAGGTCAAAAGCCACACAAATAGGTTACCAATAGCATAGATTAATGCCAAAATGATTAAAGTTTTGAATAGTGACCTGAAATCTACAGCACCTATTCCAATCATATGGTCGATAGATTTACCTATTAGAATTGGGCCAATCAAGCTTGATGTCACACTTAAAATTGCAGCTATAAAGGACCCAAACACATGAGCTTTATATTTTTCAGTGTATTTTAAAATTCTTTTTAATATATCCTTGTTCATATAGAACACTCCTTACTTGAAAGTTGTGATATACATATTTCTTTATATACTTCACAGTTATTTACAAGTTCTTTATGTGTGCCAAAGCCTACAATATGTCTGTTATCAAATACAATAATTTTATCAGCTTCCTTTATTGTGCTCACTCTTTGAGAAACAATTAGTACGGTCATATTCTGGCTTATTTGATTAATTGCTTGCCTTAGGGCTGCATCTGTAGCAAAGTCTAATGCACTTGCAGAATCATCAAGCATCAAAATATCAGGTTTTGAAACTACAGCACGAGCGATGGTCAAACGCTGTTTTTGACCGCCTGAAAAATTTAATCCACCACGTGATACCTGTGTGTTATATCCTTCTGGAAGCTTTGAAATAAATTCATCAGCCTGTGCAATTTTAGCTGCTGCTATAATCTCTTCATCTGTGGCATTTTGTTTTCCCCAGCGAATGTTTTCAGCTATGCTCCCTATGAACAATACAGCATTTTGAGGCACAATACCAATTTTATTACGTAGCTCATGAAGCTTATAATCTTTAACATTTATTCCATCCACAAAAATATTACCTTTTGTCGTATCATAAAATCTAGGTATAAGGTTGATAAATGTAGATTTTCCTGATCCGGTACTGCCTATAAGTCCAATGGTCTCGCCACGATTAATAATTATTGAAATATCTTCAAGGACCATATCACCTGTAGTACTATAAGCAAAGGAAACGTTGCTGAATTGAATTGATGGAGCATTGCTATTAATAATGCTGCAAAAGTACTTTGCATTGTCTGGAATAGATGCAGTAACTGCTAGAATCTCATTTATACGGTCGGCAGAAGCAGATGCCTTAGTAAATATAATTACAAGGTTGGATACTACTATAAGTGCAAGTAGTATTTGAGTAATGTAATTTACAAAGGCAATAATTTCTCCATGGGAAAGCCTTCCTGTGTTAACATGAAACCCAGAGATCCATAATATGCCTATAATGGCAGCGTTCATTACAAATGATGTCATAGGATTGAGCAATGAAGATATTTTACCAACGGCAATAGCGGAGTCAGTTAAATCATCATTAGCGGCACAGAAGCGTTGCTTCTCATTTTCAGTTCTGGCAAATGCACGGATTACTCTTACTCCAGAAAGATTTTCTCGTAATATTAGTGCAATTTTATCAAGCTTTTTTTGATATTTGCGGTAGAGAGGTGAGGATTTACTTATAACAAGGTACAATATAATTGCGAAAATAGGTGTGGTAACTAAAAAAATTAGTGATAACCTGAAGTCTAGTATCATGGCCATGACAATTGCACCTATACATATAAAAGGTGCACGTATGACTAGACGTATTAGCATGGCAACCGCAAGCTGAAGCTGATTTACATCATTTGTAATTCGATTTATTAGGGATGATGTACCAAAAGTATCTATTTCCGCATAAGAAAAAGAAGACATATGTTTAAAAAGAGTATTTCTTAAACCTGTACCAAAGCCCTGTGAGGCACGCGCAGCATAATATTGGCATATCATGGAGCTGCAAAATCCAAGTATTGCCATCAGAAGCATAAGTCCTCCCATTTTAAGTACATAATCTATATTGTGTTTATCAACGCCGTTGTTAATGATGAGCACCATAATTGTGGGCAGTAGCAATTCAAAGATCGCCTCTAGTAGCTTAAAAGCTGGACCAATTATGCATTCTTTTTTATATGGTCTTAAAAAAACTTTAAGCTTGAACAAATTTATCATCCTCCACTTGTAATATAATGGTTAGAAATATATTGCATGTTTTCATATCTCCGGCTATAATTGTATCATACGATTTTCCATATTTAAAATATCTATTCTGTATATATAATATATGAAAAAAATATATCTTTCTTGGAGGTTTCTATGGATATAAGACAATTAAAATATTTTTTAGCCATTGCAGAAGAAGGTCAAATAACTTTAGCGGCTAAAAAACTTCATATGGCACAGCCACCCCTAAGTCAACAACTCAAGCTTTTGGAAGATGAGCTTGGTGTAAAGCTTGTAGAGCGAGGCTCGCGGAACATACAGCTTACAGATGCAGGGAAGATATTGATGAACAGGGCACGCCAAATCTTAGAATTATCGAATTCTGTTGTAAAAGAAATTGAAGATTTCAGTAAGGGACTAAAGGGAACATTATCAATAGGTACAGTTTCATCATCAGGTGAAACACTTCTAAGCGGAAGGATATCAGAATTTCACAAGGAACATTCTGGTATTAAATTTGAAATATATGAGGGGAATACTTTTACACTTATTGATTTGCTAAATAAAGGTATTATTGAAGTAGGCATTGCCAGAACACCATTTAATGCTTTAAACTTTGAGTGCAAATATGCAGATGATGAGCCTATGGTAGCTGCAATACCAAAGGAATATTATTGGAACCCAGATAAGTTTACTATATCAATCAATGAACTAGAAAATAAGCCGTTGATTATTTACAGAAGGTTTGAACATCTAATTTATGAAACTTGTATGGAGCATGGATTCGAGCCAGAGATATTCTGTAAAAATGACGATGCTCGGACAGCTCTTATGTGGGCAAATGCAGGGTTTGGAATAGCTATTGTACCTAAGTCTGTATTTGAACTTGCTGCTAATAGAAATCTGATTTACAAAGAGATAGAAAGTGAAAAGTTGAGAACTCAAATAGCTGCAATATGGGTAAAAGATAGATATATTTCTCCCATTGCATTAAAATTTATAGAAAGCTTTGGAAGAGTATAGGTATAAAATATAAAAGGCCGCTCCTAGAAAATTGCTGGGAATTTATATTTTATGAATCTGTTTTTCTTCTTGATACAATATAACTTAATTTTTAATATCAGATATAACTTTAAATTTAAAGGATTCACTTTTGGAAGTAAGTTCTTTTTTTATTATAAGTTTCATAAAGAGTTCATTGATAAAAATCGCTATGTTAAGATGGAAGTTTTAGATAGACTACTTATTTTTTATTTACTAGTTAAAGTAGGCATGTGCCTACAAAAAATAGTTGACAATTTATATATATAGGTGCAATTGTCATGACTAAAATTCATATATGATATGAGTAGGCAATTGATTACTATAGAGACGGTGATTTGGATAACAGAGAAAAAGCAAAGCTTAGGGATACTGAATGGGAAGATTTTATTATTACAACTGATGAACTTTGTAATCTTAAGAGTCATGGAGTTATTTTATCAGATTTAAATTGATTCAGTAGAATACTATAGTCTGATGATATATCAAAGAAGTATATTCTTTAAATAATATATTTAGAGAAATTAAAATTAGTAGCATAGGGGAGAGTTAAGACCATATTAAAGCAAGGATTTACAAAAGGAGAATATCGATATTCACATGAAGACGTTGGAGGTTTTTCATTTATAGAAACCGTCCGAAAATCAAATTAATTTAATTACTGATACTAAGTAAGATATATTTGTAAAAAATTGCAAATCGGTCATAGGACTGTATTTTGCGATTTTTTAAGTCATTACTAACTATAGCGATGCTGTTTGAAAAAAGGGTCAAGGTATTATATAATGACATGAGAATAATGTATATAATAAAAAGGTGATTAAAGAATGTATAATATACTAGTTGCAGATGATAATGCGGAGATATTGGAAGTACTTGAGATATACTTAAAAGAAGCAGGATATAATGTTTATAAAGCAGAGGATGGTCTACGAGCTATTGATGTACTAAAGCTTCATAAGATACATCTCATTATTATGGATATTATGATGCCAAATTTAGATGGTATTAAAACCACTTTGCGTATTAGAGAGAGTAACAATATTCCTATTATTTTCTTATCGGCTAAGACTGAAGAATATGATAAGATAGAAGGGCTGGAAGTAGGTGGAGATGATTATATAACTAAACCCTTCAGCCCTCCTGAATTATTAGCCAGAGTAAAGGCACAGCTTAGAAGATATACAAAATTAAATGCTGGGCCGTTAGATCAAAATCAGATTGATATAAGAGGATTGACAATAAATCAAAGGAATAAGACAGTAGAAGTTAATGATGAATCAATTAAACTCACACCTACAGAATATAAAATTCTATTATTATTGGCAAAAAACAAGGGAACGGTATTATCCTTGCAAACCATTTATGAATCAGTATGGAAACAGCCGTTTTTGGATTCGGAGAGTACCGTAATGTTTCATATCAGTAAGATAAGAGAAAAGATAGAGCTAAATCCTAAAAGGCCTATATATTTGAAAGTTGTATGGGGTCATGGATATATGATTGAATGAGAGGAAAGCCTATGAAAAATAAAAATAATAGGATATATAGGGTTATATTTTTTATCTCCATTTTATTCATAAGTATAAGTATGGTATCCTCTATTGGGATTTGGAAAAATAGAAGATTTTTCTTTGAAGGATATATTTATAGTAATTATCTGAATAATACTGTTAGTGACTATTGTTCCCAAGTATATAGATTTATAACGGGAGATATGTCGGAGGCAGAAGAAGAAGCATTTCAGGTACGAAATAAAGGAGCATATTATTATATTACAGATGATAATACAAAAGAAACCTTTACTAACCTTCCGGAGGATATGAATCATATTGAATTTTCTTCTCAGCTTAATATTTTATCCTTTGAATATAGTGATTATCAAAGGACATCCTTAAAAGGTATAGGAGATTCAAAGCTATCGTTTACATTAGATTATAGGAATATTGATTCGAAGCATATTAACTTTTCAGGCTTCATATTTATCGATAAAAATGATAAAACGACCTCAAGTTTATTTGGTTACGCTATTGATACAGGATTTAAACAGCAAAAAATATTATATTTAGAGATTAAAATTGCTGTAATTTCTCTTTTATTTGGCATTATACTGTACATTGCAGTATATAAGAAAGCAATAGAGAATTTAAATGAAGGAATAAGTGTAATACCAATAGATGTAAGATTAGGAAGTCCCATATTGGCTTTTATCCTTTTAGTATTTTTATTTAATACCTATTTATATACGATAGGGCTTTTTTCGGCATTGTTGAGACGTATTATTTTATATTTTACCTTTGTTATATTGACATTCATCATGCTAACGGGTTCCATATTGTTGATAATAAAAGCGGGTGAATATAAAAAGGACAATATGAAATTTAGTCAGGAATGGGAAAACAGACTCACAAAAAATATACCTGCATGGATTATAGGATTGATTTTGCAGATTATTTGGTACTTTTTTGTACTATCCTTCTTTGGACCGGGGAATACCATATACGATTACATCTTAATGCTCAAAACGAAATGGCCCATAGTGATTATACATAATTTAGTTATTTTGATGTTTTTTATATTAATTCGTCAAATCATAATAAACAAAAGAATATATACAAGAGAAGTTATAGACATTACACAAAAAATAGCAAAGGGTGATTTGGAGCAAAGTGTTCCGGTTATTGGAAATGATAGTTATGGTAAAATAGCTCATAGTATTAATGAAATAAAAGAAAGCTATGTCCATGCACTTGAAGAACAAAAAAAGAGTGAAAGGTTAAAATATGAGCTAGTGACTAATATTTCCCATGATTTAAGAACACCTCTAACATCTATTATAAACTATATTGAATTAGTTAAGAAAAAAGGAGTATCAAATGAAATAGAAAAATATATTTTTAATGCTGATACAAATGCAAAGAGACTTAATATTTTAATTGAAGATTTATTCGAACTGTCGAGAATAGAAAGCGGTAATATTCAGTTGGATATTTCACAGGTTGACATTGTGTTGATGATTAAGCAAATAGGTTACGAATATACGGAGAAAATGAATGAAGGGAAGCTTGAGCTAGTTGTAGAAGCCACAAGCAAGCAAATCTTGTGGTCTTGTGATAGTCTTAAAATGTGGAGAGTATTTGATAATATTATAAGCAATGCAGTCAAATATTCTTTGCCAAATACAAGGATATATGCAGCAATTACAGAAGATATAGAAGATAGACAGCTCATTATCAGTATAAAAAACATAGCCTCCTATAAAATGGATTTTGAAACCGATGAATTATTTTTACGGTTTAAAAGAGCGGACAGTTCAAGAAGCTCTGAAGGTTCGGGATTAGGGCTTGCCATAGCGAAGAGTATCATAGAGCTTCATCATGGCAGTATCAATATTGAGACAGAAGGAGATATGTTTAAAGTCATTATTGAGTTAAAGGATATATCTTTATAGCAGAAAAAGCGTATTATAGTTAACTATATTACGCTTTTTTTTAATGACTAAAACAATCCTAAGCAAATCCTAAGAAATTTTATCAACTTCTTCTTATATAATCTATATGTAAATAAATCTAATTAGAAGAGGAGAGGAGATAATGAAAAAAACCTTACTTGCTACTATACTAATTCTAACAATATTAGTTGGATGTACTGGAAATATCCAGAATAGTGATGAAGAAACTCTTAACCTGTCAAAACAAAAGGATGAAGAGGAATATATACCCCCTAAGATGGAGGGAGAGCTTACGGTTTCAGCTATGTTTGAGCAAGAATATTTAACAATAGCAGCCCAAAAGTTTATGAGCAAGTATCCTGATGTAAATATTATCATAAATTCATATGTGAGGACAGAAGGTGATAATGTTGTCGGTACTTCTGAGGAATTTTCCGCAGAGAGCTATAGAAATCAGTTAAATACAAAAATAATGACAGGAAAGGCTGAAGATATTATTCTTACAGGACATCTCCCAATTCATAAGTATATTAATATGGGTGTATTTGAAGAGTTAAGTAATTTATTAAACCTTACACCTGAGATTAATTCCGATAATTATTTTATGAATGTACTAGAAGCTCAAAAGGACAAAGATGGAAAAATATATATGCTGCCGCTTATGAGTAGATTTTCCGTTGTTAGCTTTGATGAGCGGTTGGTGACCGATAGCAACAAAAAAATAGATGATGACATGACAAAAATCAGCTTTGAAAAAGCGGCGGAGTTTGCACAACAGCTTGTAGATAATACAAGCAGAAAAAATACTTTTTTAAGCCAAGAGGAAGGAGCACACTTTTTAAACTATGCTTTTAGAGACTATCTTAATGAATTTATTGATATAGACAATAAAAAGGTAAATATTGGAGAACGATATATTAATTTATTGAATCATATAAAGGATTTAGAGAATAAAGGTTATTTTGCAGCAAAAGGCAGTATAGATTTTTATAATATGGAATATTACTTCGCCTTTAATGTTGACTTTGACACACAGGCTGCTTTCTTTAGTTTACTTCCAGATACTTATACTTATGCAATGCCATTGTCTGATGCCAGTGGAAATGTTTATGTAAATCCAAGTAATAGTGTTGGAATCAGTAGCAATTCTAAGCATAAAAAGTTGGCATGGGAGTTCATTAAGTTTTTATTATCAGAAGAAGTACAAAGTTTACCGGGCTTCTATGGACTAGGTGTAAATAAAAAAGGCTTTGATAATTCTGCTGAAAGGATTTTAAAATTATATAACAAAGATGAAGAGGTTAGCAAAGAAGAATATAGAAATCTTTTAGAAAAATGGGTAATGGAAATTAATGCTTATGATATAAATGATCCTGTCATTAGTGAATTTATCTGGGAAGAGAGTAACAAATTTTTTAATGGAGAACAGTCGGCAGAAGAAGCTGCGAGGATATTGCAAGCAAAGATAAGTAAGTATTTAAACGAATAATATTTGAGAGCGAGATGATTAAATGAAAAAGAATAATAAAATACCAATTATTATGCTGAGCATCAGTTTATTAGGATTTTCATTTTTTTATCTCTTTCCCTTTATTTTTTCTTTAGTTTATGGGCTGACTGATAATCCCATAAATATGAAATTTGTAGGCCTTAAAAACTTTATTGATTTATTCCAAAATCAATATTTTATGCTAGGTCTTAAAAATACGGCTATTTTTATGGTAGTCAGCATACCTCTTAATATGTTGTTATCTTTGTTTATAGCATTGGCTATAAACAAGCTTACAAAATATAGAAATCAGTTTAGCCTTGTATTTTTAATACCATTGGTTATACCTTCAGCGACTATAGCATTCTTTTGGGAAAATCTTTTTAGTGTAAACGGTGTTGTCAATAAATACTTAAGCACTTTTGGAATGGATAAAATAGATTGGTTTCAGAGTAAATACGGTATGCTTGTTATGATATTTATATTCTTATGGAAAAACATAGGCTATAATATGGCTCTTTTTATCAGTGGACTAAATAATATTCCGGAAGAGTATTATGAAAGTGCTGATATTGAAGGTGCTAATTGGCTTCATAAATTTACTAAAATAACATTGCTATATTTGACGCCTACCATATTTTTAGTATTGATTATGACATTTGTTAATTCCTTTAAGGTATTTAAGGAAATATATATTATTACAGGGGAATATCCTCATGAAAGTCTGTATGTTCTGCAACATTACATGAATAATATGTTTCTATCATTAAATTATTCAAAACTTGTTAGTGCCGTTTATATTTTGACTATTGTCATTGTATTTTTTGTGGCTGTGATATTTAAGACCGAGAATAGATTGGCTAAAGATTTAAGAGGTTAAGGAGGTAATAGTCATGTGTAAACCAAAACCCAATTCCAAAAGAATTTTTCATGTAACTTTATTGATTGTGTTCTCTATTATGGCAATCATTTATATTCTTCCCTTGGTCATTACCTTTACCAACTCTTTGATGAGTATGAATGAAGTGAGTAGTCATTATAGTACTATGGGAGATATTTTTCATCCAGAAGGAAAATTTGTTGATATGGCTATAATTCCAGAAAAGATTACACTATCTCAGTATATCCATATACTTTTAGAGAATCCTGTTTATCTCAATATGTTTTGGAATTCCGTTAAAATTGCTGTTCCTATTGTGGTGGGACAATTATTTGTATCCTCTATGGCAGCTTATGCATTTACAATACTTCAATTTAAAGGTAGGGAACTTTTATTTTTTATTTATATTATTGTCATGCTGCTTCCTTTGCAGGTTACCTTAATGCCAAACTACATAGTATTTGATTGGTTAAATATGACAGACAATTATCTCGCCATCATTCTGCCTGGTATATTTAATCCCTTTGGAGTATTTCTTCTAAGACAGTTTATGAAGATGATACCAAGTGCATATATAGAATCAGCACAAATGGATGGGGCTGGGCATATCAGGATATTCTTCAGTATTGTGTTGCCTATGATAAAATCAGGACTTGCTTCTGTAGCTATGCTTACCTTTATTGATTATTGGAATATAGTTGACCAGGCTGTTATTTTCGTTAAAGATACTTATGCACAGCCCATGTCATTATTCTTAGCCAGAATCAATGAAGGGCAGATGGGAGTATCCTTTGCATCATCATGCTTTTATATTTTTCCAGTATTGATTATATTGTTTTACGGTCAGGAATATTTAAAAGAAGGAATAAATTTATCAGGATTAAAAGGATAACATTGAGAGGTGATTAAAACATATGAATAGCAAAAAATCTATAAAAGGAATAGGTATATTTTTAGGAATTACACTTTTTCTAACCTTTTTTTCTAAAACTATCTACAATTTCAATCTTCCACCTGTAACAGCAGTATCTCTTACAGGTGGGAAATTAGTGAATACCATTGAAGGAACCTCAATTATTACTTATAGAGACAGCTATGATGTCTATGCAAAAAAAGAAGGAATAGTGAAGGATGTTTTTATTAAGCCCGGTGATAAGGTAATAAAGGGGCAGGCTCTTATAGAATTTGATTTAGATAAGGATTATATTGAGCAATTGACATTGGACATACGAAGAAAGGAACAGGATATTAAGCTTTTAAATATGAAATTAAATAATCTGAAATCTAAGGATTTGTCTCCCCAAAAAGGAGAAATTGAAAAATTGAATGTTGAGATTTCAGATGTAGAAGCTGAGATAGATAGTATTGAAAATGGCACATATGAATCATTAAAAAAATTGGAATATGAGTTTAATATCGATATGGCGGAGAAAAGGTTAAGTGATAAAAAGGAGCAATTTAACGCAGGAATGACAAACAGGTCAGAGCTTCATGAAGCAGAAAATAATCTTGAAATGGCTAAGTTACAATATGAACAATATATACAATCTGAAAAAGAAGCTAAAAACAACTTATTAAAAGATAAACAGGAACAATTGAATAGATTGTACGAAAAAACATTTTCCTTTGAAGAGGAAAATGAATATGCAATTACGGATTTGCATTTCCAAATAGAGAATATTCAAGATGAGCTTTTAATATTGAATAGAAAATTAGAACAGGAAACAGATGAACTTATTATTGAGCAGCTTACATTGGACATACGAAGAAAGGAACAGGATATTAAACTTTTGAATATGAAGCTGAATAATTTAGAATCTGAAGATTTAGCTGCAGAAAGAAGAGAAATCAGAAAATTGAAGAGTGAAATTTCAGATATAAAATCTGAGATAGATAATATTGAAGATGGCAGATATGAATCATTGAAAAAGCTAGAATATGAGCTTAATATTGATATGGCAGAGAAGAGATTAAATGATAAAAAGGAACAGTTTAATGCAGGAATGACAAATAGATCCGAGCTTCATGAAGCAGAGAATAATCTTGAAATGGCTAAGATGCAATATGAACAATATATACAATCTGAAAAAGAAGCTAAAAATGCTTTATTAAAGAATAAGCATGAACAATTAAATAGCTTATATGAAAAAACCTTTTCCTTTGAAAAGGAGAATGAATATACAATGATGGAAATGAATTTTCAATTAAGCAATACTCAGTCTGAGCTTTTGATATTAAATAAGAAGCTTGAGCAAGAAAAAAATAGTAAAATTGTAGCAGAAGCAGACGGCATCATTATTGATGTAGAATGTGAGGCGGGAAGGTTTATAAACAAAAATGATGTTTTGGTTCAGATGCAGGATATGTCAAATGAATTTAAGGCAGAGTTAGTTATTGATGAGGAACAATTAGATCTGTTTAATACGGAAAGTTCTGTGGAAATAAAAGTAAAGGGTATTGCAGAAACATTGAAGGGTGAGATTATAGGTATAAATCCCAATGGAAATGAAGATGGCACAGGACATAAAATAACTATAACCCTAAAGGATACCTCATTTCAGCTGGCGGGGAAAAATGCTGATATAAAGATTAAAACTGAAAGTGAGCTATACAATTTTATTATACCAAATGATACAATAAGAAAAGACATAAATGGCTATTATGTTTTGGTGCTTCGAGAGGAAAATAATGTATTGGGCAGAAACTTTATTGCTCATAAGACTTATGTGGAATTAATAGACTCGGATAATTCTCTGTCAGCCATTAAAGAATTAGCTTTGTTTGAACCAATTATTGTCACAAGCACTTCTCCTATTGATGCCGGAAGTCGGGTGAGATATGAAAGTACCGGTGATAAAAAATGAAAGTAAAGAAAAGAGTTCTGGTGCTTTTGTCTTTGATACTATGCTTAACCACAGGGTTGTGTTATCTTATAGGAAAATATATAGGAGAGAGTACAGCCAACGACCTTTATATGATGTCTATAGATAAGGAGTTCACTTTTTTTAATGCCAAGGATATTACTTTCTTAAAAGAGAAGAAACAGTCCTTTACTTTTATGGCAAGACAGTATATGAATGTTTATTCTAGTATGATTGAAGGTCGGTCAGAGATTATCGGAACCAATGAGGATTTTTCCTATATGAGTAAGTTGAAAATATTATCAGGGTCATTTTTCAATGATGCACAGATTAAGAAAAACAGTAATGTAGTTGTGTTAAGCAGCGGAGCTGCTTGGCATTTTTTTGGAAATATACAAAGGGTTGTAGGTAATGATATAACTATAGAAAATGAAAAATTTCAAGTAATTGGAGTGGTAGAAAAGGATCTAGCACAGAAGGATGAAATATTTCTATATATGCCCTTTGAAAAATTAAATAAGCTTGCTTTTAATGAGTTGGAGGTTTTGGATATATGGCTTCAGCTTGATAATATATCGGAGATACAGCCAATTATAACAGAAATGGGATATCTGTCTGACAGCATAAATATTGTTGAAATGAGTCAGTACAAGGATATTGCTATGCAGCGTTTTAAATTTATTATTTTTATTATGGGTATAGGTATTATCATTTTTTTATGGAAAATGATATTGAATAATATAAGGAGCTTAAAGCAAGTAATAATAGAATTTTTGAAAGAAAACTATATAAGAGATATATGGTGGATTTTCAGTAATAGAAAAAATCTCTTTCAGCTTTTATATTCCTTAGGCTATATGCTGGCTGCCTCATTAATTTGGAAGATAACTCGATTTAGACCATGTATACCTGATGGGTTTTTTATGTGGAGGAATTATAATTTTCATGCTTTGATGGATATATTAGACTTTTACATTCAGTCTAGTATTGGAGTTCCAGGATTGCAATATCTAAATCGTCTAAATACTATATCCAATATATTGTTTTTCCTATCTATATTATTAGCTGCATCTATTTTGACCATATTATTTAGAAAAAATCAAAGGAATTTCCTAATTAGAACTGAGATGAAGGATGCATGAAGACATATAGAGAAAGGAGAGAAGTTCTTTGAAATTACAACTGAAGAACATTAGCAAGGTATATGATAATGGGTTCACGGCTGTAAGAGATTTTAATTTAAATATTGAAGATAAAGAATTTATAGTTTTTGTAGGGCCCTCAGGCTGTGGAAAGACTACTACTCTGAGGATGATTGCAGGCTTGGAGGAAATATCGGATGGAGAATTGAAAATTGATGGGGAAATTATGAATGATGTATTGCCTAAAAATCGGGATGTTGCTATGGTTTTTCAAAATTATGCCTTATATCCACATATGACCGTATATGATAATATAGCCTTTGGCATGAAAATACGAAAAATATCAAAGTCAGAAATTGACCGTAGGGTAAAAGATGCAGCAAATATTCTGGATATTTATGATTTATTGAATCGCAAGCCCAAAACATTATCTGGTGGGCAACGTCAGCGAGTTGCCATGGGAAGGGCCATCGTCAGGGAACCAAAGGTTTTTCTCATGGATGAGCCCTTGTCGAACTTAGATGCAAAGCTAAGAATCCAAATGAGGTCGGAGATTGCCAAACTATATCATAGACTTCAAGCAACCATAGTCTATGTAACTCACGACCAGACAGAAGCCATGACTCTTGGAACCAGAATAGTCGTGATGAATGAGGGAGTAATTCAACAGGTCGACACTCCTCAAAGCTTATATCATCATCCTAAGAATATGTTTGTGGCAGGATTTATTGATGCACAAATAAATTTTATTGATGCAACAGTAAAAAAAATTGATGAAAGAATCTATCTTCACTTCAATGGTATTGATATAATATCTCCGGAAATAGTTGAAAATGCACTGGAGCATTATGTAGATAAAACAGTTGTAATAGGTTTACATCCTGAAGCCATACAGATCTGCGATAATGGTATAGAAAATGTAAAAGTAGATGTAGTGGAGCATCTAGGTTCTGAGAAACATTTATATTTAAATCTATCTGGAATGAATATCAATGCCAAAGTCAGTTCAGAATTAAATATAAAGGTTGGTGATAGCATAAAGATTTCCATTGATACAAAGTATATACATATTTTTGACAAGATAACAGAACAGGCTATAATTTAATATTAAAAAATTAAAAAAATGTTGACTTTATAAGTAAGGTATAATAAAATAAATAAAAATTAAAAGACCGTGAAGAGATGAGTAGATAAATTAAATTTTTTTACAGAGAGTTTCCGTTGGTGAGAGGAAGCAAAAAATATTTATTGAAAAAAGCCTCTGAGTCTTACATTGAACCTTTAAATAGGGGATGATGTAACGGGAGCTCCCGTTAAAGAGCTAGAGTATAATCTATTGACTATGCAGTTAAGAGACGTACTTGAAAAGGTTAATATGGTGACATATTGACAAACTGGGGTGGTACCACGAAGTGATAATCTCTCGTCCCCAAGACTTATGTCTTGGAGGTGAGAGTTTTTTTATTGTCATAAAGATAAATATTCTTGAAATTAAAAAAAGAACTTATATCAAAGTGTTATTAAAGTATCTTTTTTTGAAATCCATTTATGGAGATTTCATATTTGAAAAGAATAATTTATGAAAGCTTTCCTATTGGATTATAAAAATTTTAGGGATATATAAATATCTATTAAAAAAATGAAAGGTGGTATTATCAATGCATAACAACTATACAGATTTAAATAATTTAAGTGAAATAATGCAAGATGCTAATGAATTTATGGTAGAAAGAGTAAAAAAATTAATTCAATTAAAGGAGTGCGGGATTAACCCATATCCATATTCTTTTATCACAAATTCCAATTCTAAGTATATAATGGAAAACTTTGATTCTATAAATAGTGACCAAGAATTTATTTTAGCAGGTAGAGTTATGCTCTTAAGAAGGATGGGGAAGGTTACTTTTTTAAATATCAGAGATCAGCAAGGAACAATTCAAATTTATATAAGCAAAGCAGATGTGGGAGAAGAGAAATATAATCTAATTAAACTAATAGACACAGGGGATATTATAGGAGTACAAGGGAGTGTGTTTAGAACTAAAACAGGAGAAATAACTGTAGAGGCAAAGAAAATCACTATGCTTTCTAAATCCATAAGACCATTACCAGAAAAATATCATGGGATTCAAGATGCTGATTTAAGACAAAGACATCGTTCCCTTGATATGATAATGAATGAAGATGTAAAACAAAGATTTATTAACCGTTCAAAAGCTATGTTTGCCATAAGAGAATTTATGGATGGAAGAGATTTTATGGAGATGGAGACACCAATATTAGATACAAAATACGGTGGGGGAGAGGCAAAGCCTTTCATAACTAATGTAAATGCTCTAAACTGTGAAGTATTTATGAATGTATCTCCAGAATTATATTTAAAAAGACTAATGGTAGGGGGGATTGATAGAGTTTACACCATGGTAAGAGCCTTTAGAAATGAAGGTATAGATAGAACTCATTATCCAGAGTTTACATTATTTGAATGTTATATGGCCTATGCGGATTATGATGATATGATGAGACTTATGGAACAGCTATACGAATATGTATTCTTAAAAGTAAAAGGAACGACTAAGGCAACTTATGATGGAGTAGAAATTGATTTTAAAGCCCCATGGAAAAGAGAGACTATGTGTAATCTTGTAAAAGAAAATACAGGTATAGATGTAGAAATACTTTCAAGAGAAAATATAATAAGTTTAATAAAAGAGAAGGAGCTTTTATTAGAGGAGCAAGAAGAAGGGTTAGAGTTAGAGGAAACTTCAAAAGGAGATTTGATTTTAATACTATTTGAAGCTTATAGCGAGAAATACTTAATAGAACCTACCTTTGTAATAGATTTTCCATTAGATTCTTCTCCATTATGCAAGGTTCATAGGTCTAATCCAGAATTAATTGAAAGATTTGAACCTTATGCTTTTGGAGTAGAGCTTGGAAATGCGTATTCAGAACTTAATGATCCATTAAGACAGAGAATATTATTACATGACCAAGCTAATAAATTGAGAGCAGGACTCGAAACAGCAAGCCCAATGGATGAAGAATTTGCAGTAGCAATAGATACTGCAATGCCGCCAGCTGGAGGTTTGGGAATAGGAATAGATAGGATGATGATGTTTTTAACAGATTCTCCATCTATAAAGGATGTAATAGCGTTTCCGCTGATAAGAAGATAAATCAGGTATCTTATTAAAAACACTAATCTTTATTAGAAAAGATTAGTGTTTTTTACTGTGATTATAAATTCTACGACTATCACAAAATATGAGATAAAAAATAATGAAAAATAATATTGACTCCTTAAAGTGCAATAAAATACAATAAAGTCTAATAAAATACTTGACCTATACAATGAAAGTGTATATAATCATCTCAGATAGTAATACCGAAAGGATGGATATTTATGGAGGGCAAATTTTATACAGTTAATCAGGTTGCCGAAATATTAGGTATGCATCATAAAACTATAAGAAAATTTATAACACAAGGTAAGCTTGGGGCAAATAAGCTTGGAAAACAGTGGAGAATTTCAGAGGAAGATTTAAATTCCTTTATGAAACAAGATGTTAATACTAGCGATGAAGACATTAAAGAAGATGAAGAGATTGAGTTTTCAACTAATGAAATAAATTTAAGTATCATAAGACCAAAAATAAATGTATCTACTGTTATAGAAATCAATGAAATAGATATGGAACAGTATATGAGAATATCTAATACTCTTATAGCTATTATGAATTGCAAGGACCCAAGTATTGGCAAATCAACAATGAATATGAAATATTCTAAAGAAGACAATAGATTAAGAGTGATGTTATGGGGCACTATGAAGTTTACTGAGGAGATGTTGAATACAATTTCACTTTTTATAGAATCAACTAACTTATATTAGTTTAAAGTTAAGGAGGAAAAAATATGAATTATAATTTAATAGATAAAGACGATAAAAGATATATTGAATATATTTCTAATGAAAAATTGATTAGTAAAGAAACAGATGCTATGGATCTTATTGCTGCTTGTTTCGAGAATAATACTAATTTATTGATAATTCACGATGAAACGCTTTCCAAAGATTTTTTTAACCTTAGAACAGGATTAGCAGGAGGGATATTACAAAAGCTAGTGAACTATAACATTAAGGTTGCAATAATTATAGTTAATGAAGAAAATTTAAATGATAGATTTAGAGAAATGATTATTGAAGCTAATAAAAGAGATGATTATAGAACATTTAAGAACATCACTGATGCAGAAAATTGGATTTTATCTTAAAATAAGGGAGATTGGAGTTATAATATAATTGTTTCTTATTGTCCAGATTGTTTTTAGTTAAGGAAATAGTGCTTATATATTCTTAATAGATTTTCTATAACTGATGGAAATAGAATTATTTTGTAATTCAAGATAAACGAAAATAGTAAGAAAAAAAGGGGAACTCAAAATGAGTGAAATTCTATTGATTAATGATAAAAAATATATTTATAGATGTAATTATAGAGATAATAAAATGTTAAGAAGTAGCTTTGATAGATTAACAGAAAAAACTTATGGTTTTAATTTTAAACAATGGTATGAGAATGGTTATTGGGAAGACAAATATATACCATATTCTTTATTAGATGGAGATGAGGTAGTATCTAATGTCTCAGTAAATATCATGGATTTTATAATTTTAGGGGAACAAAAGAGATATATACAAATTGGAACAGTTATGACAGATGAGGAATATAGAGGACAAGGATTAAGTAGAATACTTATGGAAAGGGTTATAAAAGAATGGGAGGATAAATGTGACCTTATTTATCTTTTTGCTAATGATAGTGTTCTTGATTTCTACCCAAAGTTTGGATTTGAGCAGTGTGATGAATATCAATACTCTATAAAAAGAATAAAAGAGGATAAGTCAGAAAAAATAATAAGGATGAATATGGATAGTAATATAGATAGAGAATTTGTCTATAATATGGTTTGTAATACGATACCTCTCTCAAAAGTTTTTATGAAAAATAATGTATCTCTTATAATGTTTTATTGTACGTATTTTATGAAGGACAGTATTTATTATATTGAAGATTACGATACTATTGTTATTTGTGATTTTCATAAAGATATTCTATATATGCAAGATGTATTTGCGACAAAAGAAGTAAATTTAGATAAAATTATTAATGCAATGATGAATGAGAAAACTAAGAAAGTAGTTTTAGGATTTGCTCCAAATAATATTACTTCTTACGAAAAAAGTTTAGTGAATGAGGAGGATACTACTCTTTTTATTAAGATGGGAAAAGAAAATCCATTTAAAATAAGAGATTTAATGTTTCCGGTATTGTCTCATGCATAATAACGTTATAAAAAATATCCCGTAATAAAAAGCGGGATATTTTCCATTAAGAGAATCATATTTGACTTTTGCGGCAATCAGGTAAATTAAGTTTTATTTTTGCCCTATTTATGATATTTTCCTGTACACTCTACGATATCAATCTCAATTACAGCAGTACCTTTGATCATGTTATCAGGAAGTTCTTTTCCAGCAAATTGCGGATTGTACTTCTCAACCAGCTTATTCAATACTTTACGTTTATAATCCAAGTCCTCAATCAACGAAGCATTTCCAATAATTACAACACTGTTGTACTCTGCCTCAGTATCACAGGCATTCTCGATATTGTCAGTCAAGAGACCAAACAATTCATTAACTTCAAAGCATACTTTGGGGTTTCGATTTACATTATCGATTTTTTGTCCCTTTGGTAGTCCATGCATATAAATTTTGCCATTGTAGTAAACAAAGTGCATTGCAACAACATACGGATAACCATTCTCATTGATAGTAGCCAATCGTCCGGTATCCGCACGATGAAGTAGCTCGTCAATCTGCTCCGAGGTTAATTGAAACTTCTTCATTCTGTATTGCATAACTTAATTATCCTCCTAATCATATAAATTTGATTTATATTCAAGGTATATATGTACTTGATATACAATCAAAGGTATTATATCATATAAGTGTATCTGCTAAAAGATACACTTATATGATATAGTATAGGGTACACTTTAAAATAAGGATGGTTATAATCATATGATATATATTCAAGAAAATTCAGAAGATCCAATATATCTTCAAATCTATTATCAGATAAAAAAAGATATTGAACAAGGAAATATTGCACCCGGAGAACGGCTTCCAGGTATTCGCACACTAGCTCAAACATTAGGTATCGGGCGAAATACCGTCAATCAAGCTTATACTCAGCTGGCTGTAGAGGGATATATTCAACCAAAACATGGGTCAGGGTTTTTCGTTCTAGGCACTTCAAGTAAATTTACGGAGAGGAATTATGTTCCGCAGGATATAAATACTTTATCTGGTGAAATATTAGAGTCGGAAAAACCTGCAAGTCTGTATGATTTTCAGTACGGCACCCTTCCGTATGAGCAGTTTCCTTTCAAGTTATGGCGAAAATACACAGCTCAGATTATTCTATCATCGCAGAAAGAAGTAGTTAATCAGTATCCAGATAAACAGGGCGATCTGTTATTACGGCAAGAAATTAAAAAACACCTGTACAAATCAAGAGGTATGGTTTGTTGTGAAGAACAAATTATCATTGGTTGTGGGCTACAATATTCACTAAATATTTTGTGTACTCTTCTATCTAAGGAAAATAACACTATTGCAATGGAAGAACCAGGATATAATGGAGCAAGGGACGTATTTATCAATAATAATTATAAATTGCATGCAATCCCAGTTAGTAAAGATGGACTTATGATTTCATCTATTCATCGTTCTGATGCATGTGCTGCTTATGTAACACCTTCGCATCAATTTCCCTATGGAACTGTTATGCCAATTTTTCAACGTAAGGAACTCCTTGATTGGGCAAATATTAAAGATGCATATATTATCGAGGACGATTATGACAGTGAGCTAAGATATGATGCCAATCCAGTGCCAGCACTCTATTCCTTAGATGCAGAAGACCGGACTATCTATATCGGAACTTTTTCAAAGTCTCTTTCACCTTCTCTGCGGGTGAATTATATGGTGTTGCCAGTGTGCCTGCTAAGGAGATATCATAGCTTATTCCGTTCCTATAATTCTCCTGTATCATGGTTGACACAACATGTTTTAGCCGCATATATGAGGGATGGAAATTATGAGCGTCATATTCGAAAAATGTGCCTCGCCTACAAAAGACGTCATGATGTATTTGTGCAGGAAGCAACGAAAATGTTTGGAAGAAAAGTAATTTTACATGGTCGTGGAGCAGGGGTGCATTTCGTTTTGGAGTTTCCAGGTGGTGAAGAGCAAGCCTGGCTTATTAAACAAGCAGCAAAAGTCGGAGTTAAAGTATATTCTATGATTCCATTCTGGAATAACAGGAATGATTGTCCTCGAAACGTTATATTTGCAGGATATAGTTTATTGAGTGAACAACAGATACGAGAGGGTATTGCATTGCTACAATCCGCATGGTTTAGTGCATTACCATAATGAGAATTGAATGGTGAAATTTCGGAAGACATACTAGGTAAAACAAATGTATACTAAAGATATAATAAGACAAGGAGGTTATTCATATGAAAAATATTGCCTTCTATCCGACATCCCTTGGTTTGATTGGCATTGTAGAAAAAAACGGTGCAATTATTGAACTTTTCTTTGGCAAAGAACATAAGTCCACAGACTGTGAGGAGCAAGAAACCCCATTACTAAAGGAGGCAGTACGTCAACTTGAGGAATATCTTGACGGTAAGCTTAAATTCTTCGACCTACCCTTTGCACCAGAGGGTACAGATTTTCAGCAAACTGTATGGGCTGCTCTGCGGAATATACCCTATGGTGAAACTCGCACCTACAAGCAGGTGGCGGAGATGATTGGAAGACCAGAAGCATCCCGTGCAGTAGGTACAGCCAACAGTAAAAATCCGATTTTAATTATTACACCATGCCATCGAGTTATAGGTACAGACGGAAAGCTTGTAGGCTACGCCGCGGGACTTGCAGTTAAAGAAAAACTGTTGGAGATGGAAAAGAACTATGTCAACGGTTAAAACAAAGTATTTTGAATATGGCAGTATAGAATTAAATTACCTGGAATCCAAGGATCCTGTCCTTGGTGCTGAAATCAGCCATCTTGGGAGGGGGGAATGTCAGGCTATTCCAAATACTTTTACAGTTCTCGGCATTAATAAAGCATTGCAGAAATAATAGAATTCTATCTTGTAGATAAAGGATCTGAAGAGATAATCCGTGATATCAAGCAAAAATAAAAAAGAAGGTGATATGTATGCTACTCAGCGATGAGCAGAAATGGAAAGCTGCTATTGATTGTGATTCATCCTATGACGGTCAGTTTTTCTATGGAGTGAAAACAACTGGAATTTTCTGTCGGCCGTCTTGTAAATCTAAAAATCCAAAAAGAGATCACGTGATATTTTTTGATACTGCTAAGCAGGCTCAAACTGCTGGATATCGTCCTTGTAAGCGGTGCAGACCTGATCTCTTGAAATTTGAACCTAAAATAGAAACCATAGAGGGAATTAAAAAAGTAATCAATGAGCTTTATACTGATTCAAAGCAACTTAAAGAGGAAATCGATGGACTTGGTATTAGTAAAAACAGTATGATTAAATTATTTCAGGAACAGTTAGGCATGACTCCAGTTCAATATATTAATAAACTTAAAATTGAGAAGGCAAAGGAGCTTTTGTTAAATTCGCAGGACACGATTTTATCCATTGCCTTGCAATGTGGCTTTGGCAGTCTCTCAACATTTTACAGGTTTTTCCGACATTTAGTAGGTATGTCGCCTACACAGTACAGAAAACTTTTTGCTGGAAAGGAAGAGATGAAATGATTATCAGTGCAAGTCGCCGCACAGATATTCCGGTTATTGTTCATTCTTTCTTTTTGGATATGAGTATATATCATGTACATGATTCAGATAGATCACTTATTTACGTGGATTACATTGATATTATTCGGCTGTCCATATACAATTTATAATAAGAAGTCTTACGAAAGGATAGTTAAGTATTGAATATATTTCTGCTCCCAAAGTAGCGAAGAAATGGGACATTTCTGAACGGGGGTACAAAAATTTTCAGAAGAGAACAGATACCTAGTGTAGTACGGTTTAGTCGTATGTGGATGATACAAAAAGATGCACAAAAATCTGCTGATGAAAGATATAAGGTAACAAAACAATAAAAACTTCTTGGTTTCATATACGCTTCACATTACTATGCTAAATTGAAGTTAAGGAGGTGTACTTATGGCTACATTACTGATTGTTGAAGATGATAAACAAACGAAGCAATTTGTGAATACCTTAAGTTCGCAGGACATAAAGTTGTGCCTGCTTATGACGGAGCAGAAGCATTGCGGATTTTTAATCAAGGAGAAATTGACCTTATTGTTTTGGATATTATGCTGCCTAAAATCACAGGGGTGTCCGTATTGCATGAAATGCGGCAGACAAGCCATGTTCCTATCCTCATGCTTACCACTATTGAGGATGAATATACGGAGGTTCTAAGCTTTGATGAATAGGCAGATGATTACATAACAAAGCCCTTTTCTATGGTCTTGCTTGGAAAACGTATAACAGCACTTTTGCGGAGAAGTAGACGAACAATATCCCTTGATACTATGATGTTTGGCGATGTGACCGTAAATTTTTCTGGGTATACCGCAAGTGACAATAACGGCAAAATCGACATCACACCAAGGGAAATTGATTTGCTGAAACTGCTTGTAGAGCATAAAGGCTTAGTGCTTACGCGCTCTCAAATACTTGATGATTTATGGGGAGATGATTACGTGATTGTCGACAGGACGATTGATACCTATATCAAAAATCTACGAAAGAAACTGCGGCTTGACTGTATTGTTACTGTTAAAGGTATAGGTTATAAATATGAGGTGGATAGATGAAACGGCTGAAACTATTTCCTAAATTTTTTTTCTATACGCTGGTACTTATGCTGGCTATCACGTTGCTTGCAAGTGGAATGATTTATCTTCTTGCTCCGATTATGAATGATGGCGGTACATTGGTTGAAGATATACCGGGAATAGCCCAAGTTTACATTCCAAGAAACTCCGAGATTTCAAATGTCATTCTTCGCTCTCTGTCATATTCCATAACGATATGTATAGTTGTTTCTCTTATATGTGCTTTTTTCTTTTCCAAAGCAATTACTAAACCTATTAAGCATATTTCAGAGACAGCGATTCGCATGGCCAGTTTAGAAAAAAGCGCTGTTAGTAATATCCAATCAAGTGATGAAATCGGAATGCTATCAAAAAGCATAAACGAACTATATCAAAAATTGCTGTCTACCATTGAGAGCTTAAAAGAGGAAAAAGATCGTGTGAGTAAAGCGGAAAGACAAAAGGTGGATTTTCTTCGGGTAGCTTCCCATGAACTGAAAACACCTATTACTGCGCTAAACGCTATGCTTGAAAACATGATTATGGAAGTCGGTAAATACAAGGATTATGAAACATATTTGCCGTTGTGCAAGGAACAGACCGAGCAGCTTGGCAATATGATCTCCGAGATTTTAGATACCTCAAAATTGAGTAAGAGCATAGAGAGTGAGGAATCGCAAACATTTAATGCTTCTGTTTACCTGTCTAAGCCATGTGGTCAATATCAGTTGATAGCGAAAGCGAACAGACAGCATTTCAAAATGGATTGGCCCGATAATTTGACCGTTTGTCTGCCACCAAAAATGTTTACTAAAGCATTCTCCAACATTCTTTCAAACGCCGTTGCTTATACCGCACCGGGTAAATCCATAACTGTTTATATCAAAGGTCGTGAGCTGATTGTCGAAAATGAATGTCAGCCTATTCCGGAAGAACATCTAAAGCGTATCTTTGAACCATTTTACCGCCCCGACTATGCCCGCAATCGTCAGGACGGCGGTAACGGCCTCGGTTTGTATATAGTAGCTTCAATTTTGGAGGCTTTGAACTGTTCCTATTCTTTTTGCTCTATGATAGAGCCACTGGGTATGCGCTTCGTAATAAGATTGTAGTGGTCTTACTGCAAAATACTTTGATTCCATGCACTTTTCATATATACTCCATACATAGATGTTATCTTATTGTTGCACTCAAGATTGAGGGCAATAAAATTTATGGAGGTATATCATGAAAACAAAAAAAATCAAATCTTCATTGCAAGGATTTCTCCTTGTACTTGTGGCCGCAATTACTCTGACCGCTTGCGGAATGACAGAAAGCTCAAAAGGTACCATAATGTCTTTGACTGGAAATGAGAATGGCAGTGTACTCTTTACCTCAACGATCAATACTCGCCACTCTACGTCCGGAATCGAAAACGGCAGGGCAGGTTTTACTGGCGAGTATCTTGTCGAAAGCGTTTCCGGTGATGAAAAGGACAGCCAACTTGAATATTGGGAAATCAACGAATTTGAGGAATGGATGGAACATCAGCGCACCGAAAATAAAAAACTTGCAGATAGTGGTGACAAATCCTTTTATTATAAAAATGCCAATAGCGATTATATCTGCCGTGAATGGACGCAGGAGGATGTAGATACCCTTTATGCTCAATGGCAGAAACAGATTGCCCTAATGAAGCAAGGGTACCATTACACGAAGCCTATCACGCTTTCAGACGGTGGCGTCCTTGTCGGTGTGTTTGACCCTGAAACATGGAATGCCAAATCCGAATCGGTTCCCGGCTCAACAATCATAACCCTGCCAGATGGCTCTGCGGTTGATTTAGGTCATTTCGATACATCAAGCGAGGCTGCAGAAGCAGTCAAGAGATATTTGAGCCAGCAGGCAAAAGATGGGGTGCTTACACAGCATGAAGCTGATACCATACTAACTCATGGTTCGGTAGAATAATTTATTATTGTATCTCAAAGTCATTCTTAAGATCTACTTTATACTGGATGAATAATAAACTTTTGAAAGGCTCCCTACTTGTGGGAGTCTTTCAATTACCTTGGTATATTTTTATATTAAAGCAAAATAATTTTACTTTCTATCTTTAGTTACTAAAATCATTATCTTGACAAGTGTACTCATCCGACATACAATGTACTTATACGACAAATACATTGTATGTTGTAAGGAGGTATCTTGTGGAGATAATCATAAGCAGTAACACAAGCAAGCCTATTTACGAACAGATTACATCACAGATAAAGGCGTTGGTTATGAGTGGAGAATTGCAGACAGGTGACCCTATTCCTTCAATGCGTTCATTAGCAAAATCACTTCATATTAGTGTAATTACTGTTCAAAAGGCTTATGAAGATTTACAGCGGGATGGTTTTATAGAAACTACTGTAGGTAGAGGTAGTTTTATAGCCGCTCAAAACAAAGATTTTTATCAAGAAGAACAGCAACGTAAAGCAGAGGAACATTTACAAATTGCTGCTGAAATTGGACGAATGAGTAATATCTCGCTAGAAAAACTGACCGAATTACTCTCGCTGTTCTATACAGAGGAGGAATAATATGGATTATGCTTTAGAATTGAAAGATGTATCCAAAGTTTATATGAAATCAGATTTTGCTTTAGAAAAGATTTCATTTTCTTTGCCCAGTGGCTCTATTATGGGTTTTGTAGGAGAGAATGGTGCAGGAAAAACAACTACTATCGGCTGTATATTAAATACAATTTTTAAGGATTCTGGCACTATAAAATTGCTTGGAAAGGAAATGTTGGATGAAGATACTGAACTTAGAGAAGATATCGGAGTTGTTTATGATGGTGATAATTTTCCTGGTTATCTAACGGCATTTCAGTTAGAAGATATTATGCGTAGCTCATATAAAAACTGGGATAATACTTTGTTTCAAAAATATCTTAAGACATTTGACTTGAATAAAAATCAAAAGATAAAGACTTACTCAAAAGGAATGACCATGAAGTTGTCTATCGCTGTGGCTCTTGCTCACCACCCTAAGCTTCTGATTTTGGATGAGGCTACAAGCGGTTTAGACCCTATTATGCGTGATGAAATATTGGATGTGCTTCTTGACTTTGTAGGAGAAGAATGCCATTCTATTCTGCTTTCATCCCATATCACCAGTGATTTAGAAAAAGTAGCAGACTACATCACTTTCATCCATAAAGGCAAAATTATATTAACTGCAAGTAAAGATGATTTAGTATATAAATATGCCATCATGCGTTGTAAAGAAAGTCAGTTTTCTATATTAGACTCAAATGACATTATTGCCTATCGGAAACGAGATTATCAAATTGATGTTTTAGTTTCTGATAAAAAATATGCACAAAGAAAATATAAGGATATTGTCATAGATTGCACGACTATAGATGAAATTATGCTTCTTTTGGTAAAGGGGGAACGAAAATGATTGGACTTTTGAGAAATAATTTTTATGGCATGATTGGAAATATTAAGCTGCTACTTGCTTTTTTTATTGTGTTTGGAGGTGCTCTTTTGATTACTGGAAATTACACTTTATTAAGTGCATTTACTTTACTAACCGGACCGACTTTTGCCTTACTTTCTTTTTCATGTTTGAGAAAAGAAACAGCTTCAAAGTGGAACAAATATAAACTATCCTTACCAGTAAAAAGAAAAGATATTATTAAGAGCCAATTTCTTAGCCATATTGCTTGGACAGCTTTCGGCGTACTTATAGCAACTGCTGTTATCGCATTAACAGTTCTTATACATGGTAACAAATTCTTTTACTACGGTTTTCGGGATGCAATTACGCTTTTGATTGGAAGTGGAGTATTAGCACTCTTTATAGGGGCAATTTCATACCCGATGTTTTATCTTTGGGATGCTGAAGGAAACGAAGCAATTATTGCAATTAGTATTATTGCTTCCATCGGAATTACAACGGGACTTTCTTGGCTAGTCAATGCAATAAATGGATTCAACAACCAAATTACAGATTTTGAATATTACATGAGTGTGATATTTATTTTGGCGATTGCGATTGTTATATTTGCTCTGTCATTTGCTTTGACAGCTGCCATATTTAAAACCAAAGAGTATTGACCTTTTGAAATGAATAGAAAACTATCTGCCCGATTACGGAAAAAAACCGTAGACATGTCCTCATTGCATATATAGCGCTAAAAAAAGCCTGTATCTATTAATAGGATATTATTGCTTTTGACTTGGTTTTTAGGGACAAAATATAGATGACATATGGTAAAATAAGAAAAGTGGGATAATAGCTTTATAGGTTGGTAGAGAGTTTATATAATGTACATAAGTATGATTAGATGAGCCATTCATAGTATTAAAAAGTAGCTAATAAGGTTGGAATTAAAAAAATAATAAAATATTTAATGCTGCATTAATCACGAAAATTAAATATTGGGGAATAGAGTATGAACAGAGTAGAGATTATACAATATCAGGATGAATATTGTGATGATTTAAAAAGACTATCTTATGAGTGGCTTGAAAAGTATGTTCTAGTAGAGCCAGAAGATGAAAGAATCCTAAACAATCCAAAGGAAGTCATATTAGACAATGGGGGTCATATTTTTTTCGCCAAGTGTGGTGAAGAAATAATTGGAACGATATCTTTAATTAGAGTAGATAAGAAAACATGTGAATTAGCAAAATTAGCTGTAACTGAGAAGTTTCAAGGATTGAAAATTGGAAATAAGCTTATGGAAAAGTGCATACAAGTTGCAAATAAAGAAAAAACAAAAGAGATAGTCTTATATACTAATCACAAGCTGGTTTCAGCTATAAGGTTGTATGAAAAATTTGGATTTAAGCATATTCCTCTTATCAACAATAAATACCTAGAATCTGATTTAAAAATGATGCTGGAACTATAAAATAATATGAAAGGTTGAGATACAAATTGAAAAATTTCAATTGTACTGAGATGTAAAAATCTCGATGCTGTTATTTTATATAAAATCAAAATTAAATATAGAAATCCAAAAGAGGCAAAGTCTTCGATTGAAGTGCCCCCTGTCAAGTAGACAATATAAATAAATAAAATACTTTAAGCAGCATGAGCTCTATATTCAAGTGGACTCATGCTGTTTAATCTTTTTTGTAATCTTTTATTATTATAAAAAGTTATATAATTTTTAATATCAGTTTCCAACTCTTCAAAAGTTTCATATTTGCCTTTTAGATAATACTTTTCTGCTTTTAATATTCCCCAAAAGTTTTCCATTGGACCATTATCAATGCATCTACCAGCTCTTGACATACTTTGTTCCATACCATAGATTTCCAATCGCTTTTTAAACCCATGGGATGTATATTGGTAGCCCCTATCACTATGAAGGAGTGGTCTTGCATTGGGATTAGATTTGATAGCTTTATCAAAGGTTTTAAATACTAAGGAATTATTATTGCTGTGTCCTATTTTATAAGCTATGATACTATTATCATAAAGGTCTAAAATTGCACTTAAGTATGCCTTTTGACCAATGCTGTATTTAAGTTCTGTTACATCAGTTAACCATTTCTCATTTGGTTTAAACGCTAAAAAGTTTCTATTCAACTTATTCTTTGCAATTTCCTCAGCAGATACTTTTAAATATCTTTTCTTTTTAATTCTAATTACTGATTTCAACCCTAAAATTCTCATAAGTCTATATATTCTTTTATGATTATATTTACTGTTTAATTTACGATTAATATTCATAGTAATTCTTCGGTAACCATAGATTCCATCTACTCTTTCATATAACTTTATAATTTCTTCCATTAAATTATCATTAATTTTATCATTAACTGCATCAACTCGTTTAAGCCATTTGTAATATGAAGCTCTGGAAATCTCTGCCACTTCACATAGGGAAATTATGGAGTACTTCTTTTCTTTATGCAATTGCTGTATTGCTTCATATTTAAGACTATATGAGCTTAAAATCCTCCCCTTTCCAGCTCCTGTAGCTTTTTTAAAAAATCATTTTCCATTCTTAATCTTTCGTTATCTTTTTTAAGTTTTCTCATCTCAATTTGATCTTTATCTTTTGATGTAAGTTCTATTTTTCCTCTACGATCTACAAGTCCATTTTCACCGAATTCTTCATATTTTTTAACCCATTGATAGACTTGTTGATATGAAACCTCATAAATTTCAGAAGCATTATTATAGTCTTTATTTTGTTCTATACAATATTTAACAATTTCTATTCTTTCTTCTAAATTGGTCTTTCTACCTTTTGTCATAACAGCATCATTCCTACCTTTCGTAGTGTTTAATTCGTTATGACTATTATACCTTTTAACCCATTTCATTAAAACAGATCGAGAAGATATTTCATATTTTCTACAAATATTTAATTGTGTATCTTCTCCATTTAAATATTCTAAAACTGCCATTTCTTTTAATTCTTTAGAATACCTTTTCCATGTTTTACTTTCTTCTAATGCTTGTATTCCATATTTTTCATATGTAAACTTCCAGTTATCATAAGTATTATAACTAATCTTAAATTTTCTACATGTATCTTCTATAGATATTTCAGATGATTCAATTTCCTTTAAAATAGTATACTTTTCTTCTTTAGTATATTTTGATCTTTTAGACATAAAAATGCTCCCCTCTTAGTATCAGATTTTTATTTTTTAAATCTGTCTACCATAAGGGGAGCATATCACGATCAACTTATGATCCATAGGCTTCGTCTTTTTTTATTTGAAAATTAAATCGAGAAAAATGAGAAAAATGCCAAAATGTTTTATGTATGGGACATTACTGGGAGGGATAGAACAGCTAATGATGCTGGTACCTGATTTTCCGTAGAGAAGAAGTTGTATAGTTATTAAAAATTATTTTAATTGTGGATGGGATATTTAATGATGCAGTTTTAGCAGCTGCATGAATAAATCAATTGTGTCTATAAGAGCAAAGATTAATCAAATCATCCATATTTAAAATAGTAATACCATTTCGAGATGTACTTACAATACCTAGAGCACGTAATTTTTTCAAAGCACGAGCTACTTCCAATCGACTTTCTCCAATGATTTCACCTACTTCTGCTTGATTAAGTTTGATCCCTTTTCCATGCAAATACTGAGTATAAATGTAAATGAAATTACAAGTTTTAATAAAGGCTGTATTGTAGCATAAGTTGATTGATTCAAACATAAAAAGGTTAGAATGGCGAATGCAATAGTCAGTCATAGCCATATGAAAATCAGGATTTTCCAACATGGTTTTATGAAATACTTCTGGGATTATCCGAATAGCTAGCACGTCTGTGATAGCAGTTAAAACTAAAATATCCGATTCAATTTTATACTCATTGTCAGTTGGTCTGCATAATGAATATGGAAAAATAGAATCCTTCCCATGGAAGCAAATCGTCTTTATAGCACCTTCCTGATGAGTAAGTGACAGCTTAAAAATCCCATTAATAATGTAATAGAGATATAAATCTGAATTATCTGCTGTGATCTCATACCCTTTTTTCAAAATGCACTCTTCTCCCTTGCTACGTAATAATGATTCAAAGTCACTGAAATGGTTTTCGAAATAATAGGACGAAAATCTCATCTTTGAAACCTCCTCTTCAGATTTTATTTTTCTAGCGATACAAGCTTGAAAATATAGGATTTAAATAGATAGGTATCTAAAACACTCCAGCTTATGAAAAATATGATATCACCAGAAGGTTTTTTCGTCAAATAACATTTTTATATACTGTGTATCATTTGATATAGACATCATTTTTGATATTCACTATAATTGAGCCATAAAGTTACTTTATTACATCAAATAACTAAGAGGTTCGTGAAGATTAAAAGGACTAAAAGAAATGATAGTAGTTCTTTTATGCTTGACCGACTTTTAGCACCGGGTGCAAATAAAAATCCAGGATTTAGTATTTATTCGAGAAGAGTTGAAACTTAGGTACAAATTATGAGGAGTGATTTTCTTATGGCAGTTATTTCGTTATTAGCCTTAGTTGCCGCCATCGCCTTAGGTGTGGCTTTTGGCAAAAACATTGGTATTATTTCTCTTGCGACAGCAATGATACTAGGTTTTGCTGGTGGTGTCTCAAGTAATGATATCATCGCCGGATTTTCTACTAATTTATTTCTTAACATGACTGGAATGTTCTTCTTTTTCTCTATTGCACAGGCTAACGGTGCATTAGAACTACTTTCTAAAAAAGTGTTTAAAAAAATTTCGGGGGCAACAAAGCTCTATCCCATCATGGTATATCTGGTATGTGTCGGTATCACCATTATCGATCCAGGGGGATTAACTGTATATACGTGCATGACTCTGATTACGATGAGTATTGGAGCTCACATGGGATATAACCCCATTATGATTGGTATTATCACCATATATGCTGCAAACGCTGGCATTATGACGCCGGTAGGATTATTTGGGAACACAGCTAATCTTATAATTACTAATGCGGGATATTCAGACAGCTCAATCTCAGTATTTTTAAATGGTATCATAATGCACACAGTTGGCTGCATTTTAGTTTATATACTGTATAGGGGATGGAGAATTAAGAGCAATGAAGGTAGAACGGCTTCGATAGAAAGTATATTTGAAGATATTATGCCCTTTAATAACAATCAAAAATTTACTTTGATAATGTTAGTTTTTATGATTTTGTGCATTATGCTATTAAAAACTCATGCTGGGCTTACAGCTCTTGTATTTAGTGTAATACTATTGCTAGCCAATTGTGCAGATGAAAAAGAAGCATTCGCAGGAACACCTTGGGAAACAATCTTTCTATGTGTTGGAATTGGATGTCTATTGAATGTATCTCAAATATTAGGAGGTTTAACATTAATGACTGATTTGTTTTCTTCTATGTCTAGCCGATGGACTGCAGCTCCGATTCTAGGATTTACTTCTTCAGTAATGTCTTTTTTCTCTTTGGCCATTGCTGGACCTATACCTACACTGATTTCTACAGTTGCACAGGTAAATGAAGGTATAGGTAATGTATTTCAGCCAATTGAACTAATTAGTTCAATTGTGAATGGTGGATATACTGCTACTATAAGTCCTTTGTCTATGGGAGGAGCTATGATTATGGCAACTTATGATCAGCTTTTTAAACCAAATGTAGAAGAGAAAAACCGGGTATTTAGGACATTATTCTCTACTGCTGTTATTATCTCTATTATAGCTGCATTACTTGCAAACACTGGAATATACAAAGTTTTTACCAATATGTAAATTAACAAAAAAGAGATTGGTTTTATTACTGCTAACAAACAATTGTTGTTAAAATTATTTATAAAAATTATAATTTGGCATATGATTTACTTTAATATATGGAATCAAAACAAAATGCTTTTTAAAGGATTTATTGGAAAATTATAATTGGAGGAATTAATTATGGATAGGGAAATTTTGAAAGGAATAATTGATATGCATGTACATTGCGGCCCATCAGTAGCTAATAGACAGCTAGACGCTGCAGAAATGTTAAAGGAAGCAGAGGCAGCAGGATATGCTGGATTTTTAGTAAAAGATCATTATTTTCCAAGTATGCTGGGAACTAAAATGGTTGAAAAGCATTTTGGAAATGGCACTTGCAAGGTCTATGGAAGCATGTGTTTAAATAATTCAGTTGGCCTTTTTAATCTAAAAGCATTGGATACGGCAAGGCAAATGGATGCAAAGATCATATATTTTCCAACAGTATCAACTCAAAAACATATTGATGATCACAAAAATAGTTCATTTGTAGGTGGCGGAAAAACAACAGTTCCTGAGAAGCCAGTTTCATATGTTGATGAAGAAGGCAATATGGATTCTGCAGCTATTGAGTGTTTAAAGTATATGGCAGAATATGATATGGTACTTGGAACAGGTCACGGAACATTATGGGAAGTTGACTGTTTAGTTAAAAAAGCTGTAGAGTTAGGCGTTAAAAGGATATTAGTAAATCATCCACATTATAATGTAGGTGCTTCATATGAGGATATGAAAAGATGGGCAGATCTAGGGGCATATATTGAATTAAATGTATGTGTTTTTAAAGGCGGCTCAAAGATAGGGAATGTTGATGATATAGTAGCTAAAAAAATAATAGATACAGTAGGGGTTGAACGTATTATACTTGATACAGATTTAGGACAGGCTAATAATGGCTCACCCATAGAAGGAATGTTTAATTATATTAATTTATTGGAAAGAGAATTTGGCATTACAGAAGAACAGATTAATATTATGGCTAAGAAAAATCCTATAGAATTATTTAACCTTTAATAATTTTTATAGAGCTATTCCCCCATTATTATATGAGGATATGAGTATCAATTAGTGGATATTAAACAACATAAAATATATAAAAAGCAGCAAGGCAAAATAATTTAAATAATAATATATTAATAAATACAATAAAATTAATGGAGGTAGAGAAATGGCAAGAATAGAATCTGGCAATTGGAATAATTTACCGTGGCAAGAAGTAAGAGAAGGAATAACTAGAGTAGTTTTTGGAATGGGTGCAGATAATATTAATTGCACTATTAATAAAGTTGATAATGGAAATGAAGTAAGACCACATGCACATCCAGATAATGAACAAATTGCACTAGTTATAGAAGGTGAATGTGACTATTATGTCGATGGAACTCCATATAGACTAACACCTGGGTCATGGGTAACTGTACCTAAAGGTGTAGAACACTATATTCATGTTTATGATAGTCCTGTACCATGTATGCAAATAGATATTTTCTATCCATTAAGACCAGAATATAATGAATCATATAGTAAATTTTTAGAAGAAGAAAACAAATAACAGTCTTAATGTTGCTAGGATAACTATAAAATTAGTTCAGCAAATTGTTAAACGTAGTCTTTGTATATATGTAAATAATAAACGTAATGTTTTATTTGATAGGAGATATACTATGAAAATGCGTAATTTAGTGAAAGAAAAACTTGAAAAGAATGGATATGTACTAGGAGCATTTGTTGCGTCAGGTTCACCAACTAATGCTGAGATTTTGGGCATTAATAATCTTGATTTTATTCTGATTGATATGGAGCATGCACAGACCAATATAGAGACAATCGTTGACATGGTCAGAGCCTCTGAGTTATATGGAATGGCACCATTTGTTCGTGTTTACAATCCTGTTGACGGTCCAATGATGGCACGAATGCTAGATGTAGGGGTACATGGACTGATGATTCCTATGGTGGAAACTCCTGAGCATGCAAAATATATTATAGATAATGTTAAAATTGCTCCTCTTGGCAAGAGAGGCATAGGAGTGGGACGTGGTCCACGTTGGGGATGGTATGAGGATTATAACAGGGGAGAATGCAATGATAATACTTATACAATAATGCAATGCGAGACAAGAAAGGGAGTTGAAAATATTGAAGAAATATGCAAAACACCAGGTCTTGATTGCATTTTTATTGGAACAGCTGATTTATCACAAGATATGGGATGTCTTGGAGATATGAAAAATCCTGAATTTATAAATGCTATAGATAAAGTATTAAAAAGCTGCCAAAAACATAATATTATTGCAGGAATTGTTACGGGATCTGCAGAAGAGGCCTCGATGCGTATTAAACAAGGCTTTAAGTTAGTAACTATTATGAACGATCTTGGATTTTTTAGAAGTCAAAGTAAAAAACTAATTGATGCTGTTCGAGGGAGTATTTCATAATAGATATATTCAAGCAGCATTAATATAATTTTGTAGAATATGGATAATAGCTTTAAATTATTTTAATAGACAGGATTTTAAGAAAATATAATTGGTTTAATGTGTATAGTAGATTAATTAACTTAAAACTATATCTAGAGCTGAATGTGCCAGATGGTGACTGGTCATTCAGCTTTTTAATCCGCAGTTACTCTGCGTGGAAGAGTTAAAATTTTATTGTGATAAATTAGGGCTTACAAAATTTTCTGTTGGTCTGACACAGGATGTTAAGCGTTGATTTTAATTATTTATATAGCTGAATAATTTCAGCAGCTTTTGCTTTAATTTCATTAACTGCTTCAACAGGCTGTATGATTCTTATATTTTTTCCATACGTAAAAGCAAATTCAATCCCTTGCCAAATATCCTCAAAAACTATATCTAAGTAAATTTTATTGTCCCTTACAAATTCTTTACTTATAGTGATAAATTTTCTTTCCTTTATATGATTTATAATTGAGGGGTTAACCATAAAAGTAAATGTATATTTAGGAATTCGAGATTTATAATTGCTAGTAGATGATTTCCAATAAACTTCTAAATTAAAATCCATTGGTCTATCGAAGTGTTCGTTTGTCAAAAGAGCACTTTCTATGGAACTTACCTTATATATTTTAATTATTTCAGCATCTATTGAAATCAAATACCAGATGCCTCTTTTACATACCAATCCCAGTGGATTTAGGATTACTTCTTTTGTTTCGTCTGTTTTTCGATATACTATCTTGATTATATTGCTATTCCAAATAGCATTTTGTAATAAAGAAAGAATATCTTTATCTATAATCGCAGGATTCTCATTCCAAGTATGCATATCTATATAGATATAGTTTTGAATGTTCTCAACTTCTTTAATTTGATTTGGAGCAGAACCTCCTAAAAGTTTAAGTATTGTAGAGTATTTGAGTTTTTCAAAACCTAAGTCCTCTAAAACCTTGTCACCAGTTGGAATAAATAAAGAGTAAATTTCGTCATTATTTATTCCACTTAAAGAAGTTTTGTAATTTCCTAATAATTTTATCCCTCCATTTGTTCCTCTATCAGCGAATATAGGTACCCCAGCACTGCTTAAAGCTTCGATATCTCTATAAATAGTTCTGATAGAAACCTCTAATTTTTGAGCCAATTCATTAGCTGTTAGTTTTTTATACATCTGCAATAACATTAATATAGAAATTAGTCTATCTGCTCTCATAATATCTCCTTTCCAATATGACATAGGATGTCAACTATTATAAATTATAATGTATTTAATATCAAGTAATAGTAATTATATTAATATAGTATTAGTCAACTAAAAGGAGGATCTATGATGAATAGAAAAATTATAATGAATTTGGCAATGAGTATTGACGGATTTATTGCTGATGAAAATGGTGGTTTTGATTGGATCGTTGGTGATGGAAATAACAGACTTAATACTGAAAAACAATGGGATTATAATAAATTCTTAGATAGAATTGATACTGTTGTTATGGGGAAAAACTGCTATGACCAAAAATTTTACGAGGAGTTTAAAGAAAAAACCGTATTTGTCGCTACTTCTAAATCTATGGATGATTATGAAAATATTAATTTTATTAATGGTGATATCTGCAAAGTTATTCTTGATGAAAAGAAAAAAGAGGGCAAAGATATTTTCTTATTTGGCGGTGGAATTCTTATAGATAGCTTTATCAAAGCAGATATCATTGATGAATTTATTGTAGGTATTATCCCAACTGTTTTAGGAAAAGGCAGACCATTGTTTTTTGGAAATAATCCTACTGTAAAATTAAAGCTTGAAGAATATTATATTGATAATGGAGTTACAGTCCTGTGTTATAAAAAGCATTGATTCCTAGCCGAAATCATTCAATATCTATTTGATTGGACTGGAATTGCGTAATTATTATTATGAGCATATCCTTTATTGTACTGCAAGTAGAGTTAAACAAAAAATCCAAAGGCACTGGGATAATAAGATCTTGGTGCTTTTGTTCTTTGTATTATGAATACCACCTACTATGTGCAACATCATAAACCTAAGAAAATCCTATATAACATTTACTGTTTATAAGGTTTCCTTAGGTTTATATATAAGTTAAAATAAAGGTAGGGATGGTTATATAGTTAAAAGTTATAAGAAAAAGTTTAAGAAAATAGTTAAAGTGATTAATTGGGATGTGACGAAAAATATGCACGTTTGGATTACTCAAAAAGTTTAATTAGGAAAAGAAAAATCCCGATGGAAGATATTATCTTATACACGCTTTCTAAGAGTGGTGTATGATATACTTAATAAAATACAAATAAGAAGGGAATGATATTCGTGAATTTTCCAACTAAAATTGGTGTAGATTCAGACGGATATATACTGAATCAAACATCTAAAAATAAAATAAATTCTACTTATCTCCTTTTATTAAATCAGCTAACTGAGATATTAAAACAGTGTATAGATGATAAGCTACATAGTATATATGTATATGGTAGTGTAGGAAGGGGAGAAGAAGTTCCAGGTAAATCAGATATTGATTTATCTATAATATTAACATCACCACTTACATCTACTGAAATAGAAATACTAAATAAGGAAAAAATAAAATTTATAAATGCTAATTATCATATTGTACCAAAAGTAGATTTTGATATTGGAATATTGGACGAGGTATTAAAAAAAGATAATCTATATTATTGGGGGTTTTGGATAAAACACATATGTACTTGTATTTATGGAGAGGATTTATCTGTCCATTTTCCTAGAATGAAACCTAATACTAATATATGTAAATCTTTAAATCAAGATATTGTTGATACGCTTAAAAGTTATAGGAAGCAAATAGTTGAAGGAGATTTTGATGATGGTATATTGATAACAGTTCTAAAGCGTATTATCAGAGCTGCATATTGTCTTGTATCAGCGGAAGATGAAAGCTGGTCGATAAATATTCAAGAAAATTTAGTTATACTCAATCATTATTTTCCAAAAGAAGAATCTTTTAAAAAAATTATGTTGATACTTAGGGGTGAAAAAAAGTTGATACATACAGAGATATTAGAGTATATCGATTATTTTACTATTTGGTTTAACCAATATATTGTATGATTAAGTACGTCACTCAACTTCTCCTTAAATACATTTGAGGAGGAGTTATAAATTAATTGAATTTATAATCGGCTTAGTTTATAATGTAAGGAACTGATATACTAAATATAAGGAGTAGGTAGAGATGAAAAAGAGAATCCTAAGATTTTTATCTTTCGGAATTGGATATTCTACTGCTATTTTTTTCTGAATTAGCTTGAGAAAGAGATAAGTTACCTAAAATTTTCTCAAGCTAATTAAAATAGTAGTTAATTTATATCGAAAGAAGGTAATTTAATGAAAAATAATAAATCTAAAGATAATAATAGAATAGAAAGAATAAATCCGGTGGGAGTTCCAGAGCCAGTTGGTAGGTATAGTCATATTACTAAAATACCAAGAGATTCTGAAATTTATGTTTTTTCAGGTCAAGTAGGAGTAGATTTTGAAGGAAATGTTTCTTCAAATCTTAATGAGCAAGTAATCAATACTTTCTCTAACATATCCAGCTTATTATCTAGTCAAGATCTAAATCCAGATAATGTTATAAAGGTAAATATTTGGGCTACTGAACAAATAGATTGGGATTTCTTTGACTCTAAGTGGGATGAACTTTTCGGTGATAATTCACCGTCTATGACTATTGCATATATAAACGAATTAGGATTGCCTGAATTAAAAATCGAAATAGAAATATGGGCTGCAAAGTAATTACTATACTTATTTTATTATAAGAAAATAAATAAACTAGGTTATTTGAATTAAGCAAAACTTATCTTTTTTATATAAATTTTAGGGCTTAAGTCAACAGAGCAATCTAAACATTAGATTGCTCTTTATAATTTTTTACATTCTAGTAAAATCTTGAAAATACAACTTTGTCTTAAATTTAGACTTAGAGCAGATTTAATATGCAGAATAAGCTTTACTCGTAAATGATTTAAAAACATCGTACTTTAACCGCAGGTTTATACTTATGGTTTTTATTTCTAAAGATAGTCTGTCGCTCTTGGTTCTGGGGGAAGTCTTATTTGCTGTATTCCAGATAAAGAAATTGTTGCTGCAATAGCTTCTAAAATTATCACCAGACCAAAAATAGAAAGTTAAATTATTTTCTCATGTATCTAAAATTTTATAAGGGGGTACAGTAATTATAATAAAGTAAATAAAAAAACTATTGACAAGGTTACACTATTAAGGTTATCATAGATATATAAAGTCTCTTATTGGAGGTGATTTATACGTTATGAAGTATTCAAAAGCTACAAATTATGCCCTTCACACCATGCTTTTTCTTGCAATGGATGCGCCAAATAAACTTGTTGGTGTACAGGAGTTAGCAGAAAAACAAAAAGTTTCTCCAACTTATTTGTCCAAAATATTGACCAAGTTAGTTAAGGAGGGAATGATTAATTCTTCTTCAGGTGTCAACGGAGGTTATTCTCTTAGTCAAAATTGGGAAGATATTTCATTCTTAGATATAATACATGCTATTGAAGGTAAATCATCTTTATTTGATTGCTGTTTAGAATCTCATTCAGAATGTGTTATAAAAAAAGTAATGCTTTCGGCAGAAGAAAAAATGGAGGAAGAGTTAAGGAATCAAAAAATATCAGATCTTGTTAAGTAAATATCTGTGGATTTATAATCCACTCTTATTTTTTAACAAATTATAGATATAAAGAGTCCTTTAAATCTTTGATTGCAAATTTAAAATAAAAGGAGGAAAATTTGTGCAAATTATACTTTATTTAATTATCGGAATAATTATCGGAATGTTTTTCCCTATTCAGGCATCTATAAGTGCTCGTTTAAGCTCTTATTCGAAAACACCTTTAACAGCTTCACTTATTGCATTTTCTTTAGGAACAGTGATACTACTCATTATAAATTTAATAGTAGATCCTGCGGGAATTACTATTGGGATTGATTTTTCCTACCCATTGTATGTTTTTGTCGGTGGAGCAATAACTGGTGTCGGTTTTAATCTGGCTAATATAATTCTTTTTTCAAAACTTGGTGCTTCAGTTACGACGCTAGTAACTGTAACTGGGCAAATGATTGTAGGAATTCTAATCGATCACTTTGGATGGTTTGGTGTACCAGCTAATCCTATTAGCATTACTACAGCACTCGGGGTCGTTATTATGATTTTTGCCATTTCTTTGGCTCAAACTAAAAAGAAAAAAGACTCAGCTATAATGTCAAAAGGAAAAAAGAAGGATAGCAAAATCACTTGGATAACTTTAGGTGTTTTAGCAGGATTTTTACCACCATTGCAAACGGCTATTAATGGAAAACTTCGTGTTGCAACGGGCTCTCTTTTAGGGGCTACCTTTATTTCTTTTTTTGTTGGCACGATTATTTTGATTAGTTTGATATTGATTACTCAACGTCACCTAGAGTTTCCTATGTATGACACTCAAAAAAATCGTATTCCTATTTGGGTGTATATGGGTGGGATATTTGGCATATTTATTCTAACAGGAAACATTGTCTTGTTACCTGTACTTGGATCGGTTCTAACTACCATGATTTTTCTACTGGGACAAATGATTATGGCATTAACAATCGATCAGTTTGGAATGTTTAATTTACAGAAAAGAAAGATTGATAGTAGAAGAATTGCTACTTTAGTATTGATGATTATTGGAATCGTATTTGTTAAGTTCCTGTAATCTTATATGTCAGATTAAGCATCAATTTAATATATTTGAAGAATTACCAAGTTATGCTAGTTTGCTAGTCTTCTCTTGTTTGGGTTGTATATAGTATACTCAAATTGGATGCAGATAACATGAAGTTGATGACTTAGGATTAGAATTAATGAAATACTCAATATGGCTTTAAATAAATATCTGTTGACAATAAGAAGATTAGATTATATTATATATTTGACTAAAATTCTAATTATATAGAAAGGAGATTTAATCAGATGATTATAGTTGTTCTTAACTAAACTATTAAAATTAAATAGTTAGAAATGCTTTAGAAGTTCTATGATAGAACTTTGTTTAATTATGCATTTTAAGAACAATATCATATATAAAACTCTTTTACATAAAAATAGAATAGCTACAAATGAATATATAAGAATATATATGCTCATTTATAATTTAAATATATGCTAAGTATATATTGCGGTATTAAATTTGATTTGAATATAATAAAAGATATTTATGTAAATAAAATCCTCGTGGATGATATTGTTTTCATCTATGGGGATTTATTTTTTATGCAAGGGGGAATGCCTATGTTATTGGAGGATCTAGATACTCTACATTTATAAAGATTAAATAGGTAAAGACGTAGAAGGTATTAAAAGTGGTGAAAAAAATAATATTAAAAATAAGAGAGACTTTATCTAAAAAATATTAATTATTATTTGTAGATGAATCTACAGATAATGTAGATATAAGCAAAATAAGCTAAATGGTAAATGAATTAAAAGATATAGAAGAGATGAGATATGTGAATAAATTTGGCCCAAACCCAGACAGTATTTACCCTAATGAAAATATAAAAAAATGTTTGTTATATATAACCACATATCCTTTTAATATTATGGGGAATGGATGGGAAAAAACTACACCTACTCTTGAAGAGTTACCTCTAAAAGGTGATACTGTGGTTGGTAATGATGTTTGGATTGGACAAAATGTTACAGTAATGCCTGGTGTGCATATTGGAGATGGTTCAATCATTGCTGCTAATTCTGTGGTAACAAAAAATGTTCCTCCATATCATATTGCTGGAGGTAATCCGTGCAAAATTATAAAAAAGAGATTTGATGATGAGTTGATTGATTATCTATTAAAATTAAAATGGTGGGATTGGTCTGAAGAAAAGATTTTTAAAAATCTTGAAGTACTTTGTAGTTCAGATTTAGATAAAATTAAGTCTATTAAATAACTTATTAAAGTGAGAATTATTTTTTGCTATAAAAAATTAAAAATAGTGGATATAGCTTCTGCTATTTATCTTCACTATTGAAGTGAACGAAGACTGTGATGATTAAAAAAATACAAGCTAATATTTATATTAATATATCGTGTATTGATTCAAATACAAGAATTTACTTGAAAGGATGATAACTATGGAATTTGATGAATTGTATGATATCGCAAAAAATACATTAAATCCTAGAGAAATCTCTAAAAATTCTTGCGCTGGTTCTGTTGCAGCAGCTATTGCGGCTATGATTACCGTTGGAGAAAATAGAATAACAAAAGTAATTGCAGTGTATGAAGATGGAACAATAATTCCACCATGTGGAAGATGTAGGGAGTTTATTTGTCAGATCCATGATGAAAATTATAAATGTTAAGTAATGATAGAAAAAGATAAAATACTTATGTATGATTATTCATAGTGGGGAATGTAAAATATTATATTTTGAGAGGTGATTTATATGGAGCAGATAAAAAGTTGCAGTGAAGAAAAGGCGAATTATATCCACAGACGATTACAGGAGTATAATAGTCGATATATTACGGATTGTGAAGATTTGTCTTACTGTATTGAAAATGAAAATGGTGAATGCATTGCTGGTATTGTTGCATCAAGAGATATGGATTGTATTACAGTAGACTATTTGTTTGTTGATGATTCATATCGAAAAAATGGATATGGATCAAAATTGTTGATTCATCTTGAAGAACAAGCCATTCGTTTGCATGTAAAAAGAATCATATTAAATACCTTTGGATTTCAAGCACCGGATTTTTATGAGAAACAAGGTTATCAATTATTTGGAAAGATAGAACCATGTTTTAATGATTATGGACAATATTTTTTTAAAAAGGAGCTATAATAAAAGATTATTAGTATAACACTTCACAAAGTCACTAATTTTATATATGATTAATCTCCTTGATATAGTTAATTCATAGCAGTAGGATATGATGAATTGACTATATCAAATTAGAATTAGGAATGCTGAGTCGAGTCATAAGTGGCGGAATAGCTTTTAATTTGTTGAGTAAGAATTAGAATTTATATTATAAATATTTAACTTAGTAAATCTGATTTATATTGGCAGGTATAAATAACATATAAAAAAGTAGTAGTTCTTATATAAGAACTACTACTTTTTTATTAACAGAAATGCCAAAATAATAGACAAAATTAGAAAAAGTTTATTTATATGTAGACAATAAATCAAAAATGGTATACAATCAATATATAAATATATATTAAAGGATGTTGAGAAAAATGAAAGAAAATAATAAAGAACTATTTTGGGATGTAACTATTGAGGAGATGAAAAGAGGATATGTTGAATTAGATGAAAGTTACAAATGTATAATTTGTGAGGAGGAATTTACGAAGGGAAGAATATATCAGATAGATTCTATGTTTTATGATGCGAGAAAGGCTGCTGAACTTCATATATCAGAAAAACATGGTTCTACTTTAGAATATCTATTAAATATGAACCCATCATTTATAGGGATATCGGAGGTTCAAAGAGAGCTATTAATATTAATGGCAGCAGGATTATCTGACAAGGAAATAGCCATAAAATTAGGGGTGGCACAGTCTACTATAAGAAATCATCGTTATAAATTACGTGAAAAAGAAAAGCAAACAAGATTATTCTTAGCGATGATGGAATTAATATCATCGAGTACAAATAAGAAGATAAACATATTAGATAAAGATGCTCTATGTGATGCCCATAAAACAGCAACTACCATAGATGATAGGTATAATATCACTGATAAAGAAAGAGAAAATACAATTAAAAATTATATGGATGAAAATGGAGCAATAAAAACATTTCCTGCTAAAGAAAAGAAGAAAATAATAGTTTTATCTGAAATAGTTAAGCATTTTTCTAAAGGAAAGAAATACTCTGAGAAAGAGATAAATAGAATTTTGCAAAGAATATATGAAGACTATGCTACTATTCGAAGAGCCCTAGTAGAATATGGATTTATTGAGCGTACTAATGATTGTAGTAGTTATTGGGTAAAAGAATAACTTAGCAATATTACGGGAAGAAGAGTGGGGCTCCATGATGGAGCTTATTAGACATCGGGATTATGAGTAAGCTTAAAGCATCTCTAATGTAATACTATCTAATGAAGGAATATGTAGAGTTCTAAAATTAAATCATTTTAGAAACTGATGTGTTTTCCCCATTTTATAGGCTAATTTAATTATTTGTTGCTCTTCTTCAGTCATATTTCTGCCATACATTTTTTTAAATTGTTGAATAAGGCTATCATAATCTATCTGTTTTTTACGTCGAGCAGGTTTGATTTTTATATATGATGGATCATAGATCTTGGGTTGAATTGATGAAGTATATATTTTTTTAAATATTTCTGCAGTATAGTAGGCGTCATAAAGTGCATTATGAAAGTTATACGTTATTGGAATATTAAGTACTTCTATGGCATTTTGAAGACTAAGCAACTTTTTTTGAGAAATGCCTAAATGCTTAGAAACATAAGGTTGGAGATTAATAAACATTTTAGGTAAGGATTTGAGATCTAATTTATAGTAATTAGCACTCTTAAAGAGTTCTTTTATATCAGACATGCCCCAAATACAAAATATAGATTCTGTATTACCTATAAACTCGATATAGGCATTATAAACTTGAAAAAATGGATCTTCTAGAAGAAGCTGTTCCGTAGTAATGCTGGTTAATTCTGTAATAAATGAATTTACCTTTGAATAAATAGTTGGCTTTACAAAGCGATTAAAAACTGCTATGGTGTTAAAATCTAAATCCAGTTTTATTGCACCTATTTGAATAATTTCAAAAGGATATTTGGATCTTTCTATGATAGTATCTTGGTCATGGAAGGAAGAAAAATCCTGATTAAACTCTAAATCAAAAACAATATAATACATTTAAAAACTCCCTAATTACGTTTTAATTTATTTTTAGCTAAATGTATTAAGATTATTCTACCAACAAGGAATTTGAGTATGATTTTAATATATTGTAGTCTATGAAAAGACTTTTAATTATAAAATTAGATAATTCTTATTCTCAATACACATAATAAACTGTAAGAAGAAAATAGGGTGGTGTATTTATGAGAGTAAGACTAGGTTATGTTGCGATTGCTTTAAATCTTCCACAAGTTACTTCCTCAAGCAATATTACTTATACCTTTTATCAAAAGCTGACAACTGAAGAGAAGATTAGAAAGCTTAAACAAGTTACATATTCCAATATTGTAGATTTGAAAAAGATACTAGAATATAACATAGACAATAAAATACATTTTTATAGGATAACTTCAGCCCTTATACCACTTGCAACTCATCCAGATGTAAACTGGGATTATAGAAAAATGTTTGATGTGGATTTTAAGATACTTGGGGATATAATAAAAGATAATGATATGAGAGTTGATACTCATCCAGATCAATTTAATGTAATAAATAGTGTAGATAATAAGGTAGTAGAAAATACCAAAAGAAACCTGTTGTTTCATGCTAATTTATTTGAAGATATGGATTATTCTCTTGGTAAAATGGTACTTCATGTAGGGAGTGCGGCAGGAGGTAAGGATATAGCTCTTAAAAGATTTGAGAACAATTTCAAAAATTATCCGAAAGAAATAACATCTAAACTGATTTTAGAAAATGACGATAAAACTTTTACTGCAAAAGAAACTCTTAAACTATGCAAAACATTAGGTGTACCAATGGTATTAGATGTTCATCATCATATATGTAATAATGAAGGATATAGAATAGGCGAAGTACTACCTAGTATATTAGGAACCTGGGATGATGAGATACTCCCACCTAAGCTACATTTTTCAAGTCCCAAGGATGCTCCAAAGGATAGAAAACATGCAGATTTTATTGATGGTCATGATTTTGTAGAATTTATAGAAATTTGTAAACCTTTAAATAGAGATATAGACATAATGATAGAAGCAAAAAAGAAAGATATTGCTTTATTTAGACTTGTAGAATCCATAAAAAATTTAAGAAAAGAATGGAAATGGGTAGATTCCTCTACATTTGAATTTTAGATATTAGGTTGGGGATTGACTATTATATAGAGAGATTATAAAATAAGTGATGGAGGGCGTAATGATTTTGAAAACCCTCTTGAAATTTAGAATAAATATCTTAGAAGAAAGGGACCAATATGAATATAGCATTTTTCCTAACACCTAAAAGTGAAATTGTATATGAAACGATAGATTCGACCATGAGACAAGCTTTAGAGAAAATGGAGCATCATAGATATACGGCAATACCACTAATTGATAGAAAGGGTAAATATGTTGGTGCTATTACTGAAGGTGATTTACTCTGGAAGCTTAAGAATACCAGTGGACTTACAATTGAAGGCACAAATAATATATCAATAAAGGATGTTCATAGACATACACAAAGTAACACCGTATCAATTAGCGCGAATATGGAGGATTTAATTTTACTTGCGAAGAACCAAAACTTTGTTCCAGTAATAGATGATCAAGGAATATTTATAGGAATCATAAAGAGAAGCGATATTATCAATTATTGTGCAGATTTATTATTTAAAGATAAAGTAAATCAAAGAAATTAAAGGTAGACTTCAGATATCTGAAGTCTACCTTTAATTTTATACTTAACTTACAGCTTATTATTTTTAGTAATTTGCCATATAACCCCTGATTTGGGGTAAAATTCATCGGGTTCATCTTCAGGCGTAACTGCGAAATCAAGTATATACATGGCTTGGTCAGGTCCAAATACTACATCAATTGGCCTTTCAAAGCCTCCTCCGCCTGTATAAGATGCTGGAAGACCAGATTTATTAATGGCGAAATCAGTTACTTCTCCTGTTTCCATATCAATTCTTGATATTCTATGACCTACATGAGGAAGGGGGTTACCTCCTGTGGTTTCTGGAGCTTCACTGCCAAATTCTGCAATATAAACATCTCCATATGGACCGAAATCACTATAATTAAAATCAAAACCCATTATTGCAGAGTGTGGGGTAAATAGGGCAAATGGCCTTGGAGGAACCATTGGATGTTCAGCTAGTAAAAATCTAGGCTGAGCCTCATCTTCTGGCTTGAATTTTGGTAGTGTTATTGGAAGACCTCCAGTGTAGTCAGGCCAGCCATACCAAGTTCCAGGAATAATCATATGAAATTCATCTGGCGAGTTATTAATAGGTCTGCTTCCTCTAACATCTGCACCATGATTTGTACTAAATAATCTATTGAATCTGTCAAATTTTAATCTAAATGGATTCCTAAGACCCCAAGCGATTAGCTCAAGGTTCGAACCATCAAGATTTGATCTAAGTATACTGCCACTAGCTCTTACAATGCCTTTTACTGTTTCATAAGACGTACCTGGTACACCAAATGGTGAATATGCACCAGTGCAGGTATAGTCATTTGGTGATGCAGTCTGAATATTTTTAGTTATAAAATTTTCTCCATTTAAGACTATATTATTTCCAGGATAATCGTGGAAAAAGGGATATCTTTCTATCCAGCTATTATCTAGCCCTACTACACCAGAATTAGTAGCTGTCCCTTGTCCAAAATACATCTTTCCATCAGGGCCAAAAATTATTTGATTGTTATGATGGTCCCCATAGCTAGGAAGGCCAGAAATTATATTCTCCTTTGTTCCGTCAGGCTTTACTATGGTTATAAATCCTCTATGAGATACATAGATATTTCCATTAAGATAATTTATTCCTGTTAATGGAGGATTGAAATCTTCTGCAATTATTTCAAAACCATTGTTAGAAAGACGCAGAACTTTGCCATTACCAGATATTACTCCAGCATCGGCTATGAGAATTTCTCCCTTTTCCGTAAAAACCATACTTATAGGAGTGTCTAATCCTTGTGCGAATACGTCTATCTTATAGCCTAAAGGGACCCTTATGTCTGAGGGATTAAGTTTTCTTTTATAGTTTTTTTTATGTTCACTAGATAGTTTCATTGAGTTAGAAAGTTGTTCTTGTCTTCTCATAAAAAAACTCCTTTTAAATTATTATTTGTAATAGCATATTCACTGGGCGTTCAGTTAGTTCCTTTTGAGAATATAATAAGGTAACAAAGAATAACTTAATCTCATATAATATAATTCATTATACATATATAAAATCAATTATTGGAGGAATATTATGATTAATACTAAAAACATTATAATTGGTTCCTTATTTGCAGCTATAGCAGCTTTATTTCAGCTAATACCTGTTTTCTTTTCAGAAGTTCTTATATTTTTGACTATTCTTAGTGCAGTTCCCATTTATATTGTTTCAAGAATAAATCCTAAGACAGGAATTCTATCATATTTAGTAGCAAGTATAATTGTTATGATTTTAAGTGTACATGAGGGATTGTTTTTTCTATGCACTAATGGAATTATTGGAATATCACTTGGAATATGTAGTTATTATATAAGAAAAGAGTCTGCCATTTGGATTTTAAGCTCTATTGCTCTAACAATTACATTAAGTGTCATGAATTATGGCATAGGCATCCCTGTTTTTGGCATGAAGATTCCTGGAGGAATAATAATTCAAATACTAATACTGTTTTTAGTTTCAGTAACTTATAATATTTTTTATTACTATTTTTTAAAATTCATTTACAGATATTTGAAGAAAAATTTAAGATCCATATAAGATCAAATAAAACACCGTTGTTATCCTTTGATATAAGGATTAGCATTGGTGTTTTTTAATCCTTAAGATCGGCATAAATTGATTTAAGTGTTTAAATCCCTAACTTTCATAATAATTATAGCCGCTTAATGCAATGAGTGTTAGTGCAGGCGTGTAAAACATCCATATAAGACTGTCTGTAATTAGGCTGAAATTACCTAATTGTAAAGCCATCGTTAGTCCTACGTTTAAGTCACATAAAACAAAGAAAAACATCCCAATAGTAACTAGAATTGAGTTTGGTTTTGGAAATATTTTTAACAATAGATTAGCAATTGCAATTAATAAGGATGCGGAAAGTAAAACTACATAAAATTTTAATATATAAAATAGAGTTGACTCTTTCATCAAATTATTAGCTACCTTCATGATAATTAGTATAAATAAAACAGTAGCTAAAACAGTATTAATAAATATATTATTTGATAAAACCTTTGATTTATCTATTGTAAAATTTTTTAAGATTGCAGATCCATTTCTTGATATCAATCCTAATTGTACTATAGAGAACAGAATAATTCCTATATAAGGTTCTTTGAAAATTACCAATGATATATCTGCAAGAATGATAAATATATAAATAAATTTAAGATTTTTTGTATCACTATGGCTAAGTCCATTTTTCCCAATTATGAAAACCAGTGTAGTAGAAAGAATGACAATTAAAAATTTTGCTATATATGTATATAGAAATCTATTGTATTTAAGCTCTTCTTTAACTATAAAAAATCTTGCCCAATCAAGAGTTATAAAGCTTCCACTTATGAAAATTATTAAAAATATTATGATCCAAACAAATTTGAATTTACTCTTATCCATATTAGCCTACCTTTCAGATTGTTAAATTAATTATTTCCCATTTTTCTTTTTTATATTGACAGAAGTTAAAGAAAGTGTTACCTTAAAATTGAACAGTGTTTAAACATAGAACGATGTTAAATAAAATAAGGAGTGGCGTAATGACTATTAAAGAGAGAAGAGAACGTGAAAAGGAAGAAATGAGAGAACTTATCCTTTCAGCAGCAAATGATATTATTACTGCTGAAGGTTTTAACAAGTTATCAATTAGGAAAATAGCTAAAAAAATTGAATATTCTCCATCTATTATCTATCATTATTTTAATGATAAGGAAGAAATATTAAACAATGTAATGCAAAGAGGTTATAAAAAAATAGTAAAAGCTGTATCTTTGGCGAAGGTAAAAGGAGATTCTCCTGAAGAAAGATTAGTTGAAATGACAAAAAACTATATAAAAGCAGCACTAGATATGCCAGAAGAATTCATAGCTGCCCAATTAAATCAATCCGAGATAGCATTAAAGCATACCTCCTCATTATTTAAAGGTGCTTCAAAAGAAAAGCCTGCTTTAGCTGCACTATATAATTGTTTAAAAGAAATTTACAAAGATAAAAAGGTAGATGAAAATACAATTGAATTAACTGCTCAAATGATTGCAGTATCAACATTAGGACTTATTATAAAGCTCATTATAGAAAAAGACATTGATGATAAACAGAGGCAAAAATTAATAGGATATTTTTCAGAAGAAATAGTATTGAAAATAGTTAATGAAAAGGGAATTAATAGCAAGGAGGTGTAAATTTGAAGACGATATTTAAAATATTATTATCAGTAATATTTATATGTATACTTGTACTTGTAAGTGGAATATTTTATATATCTCGAGGACTTAACGACGGAAAAGACATTACGATAAACGAAATAGATATATCAAATTTAAGTGATGGAGTATATAATGGAAAATACAAGGCTGGAAGATGGACAAATGAGTTAAACATCACAGTAAAGGACCATAAAATCATAAAAATTGATATAGAAGATGATGTTACTTTTTCTATGCCTAGTGTAAGTCATGATTTATTTAATAAAGTTATAACAGTACAAAACACAACAGTTGATGTAATTTCGGAAGCTACTGTGACATCTAAAGCTTATCTTAAATCAATAGAAAATGCATTTAATAATAATTAAATTATATGGAGGTAATAAAGTGAGTACTTTAATAGTTTATGCAAGTAAATATGGATGCACGGAAAGATGTGCTAAACTGTTGTCTAAAGAGCTTAATGATAAAGTGGATTTAATAAATCTTAAGAATATAAAGGCTATCGATTTTTCAAAATATGATAGGGTAATTATCGGGGGATCAATATATATTGGTAGAATCCAAAAAGAAGTCACTGAATTTTGTACGAAGAATTTAGATAAACTAAAGGAAAAACGAATTGGATTATTTATTTGTGGTATGCAAGAGGGAGAGATGATAAATACTGAATTAAATCAAAACTTTCCTTCTGAGTTGCTGAAGATTGCAGAAGTAAAGAGCTATTTCGGAGGAGAATTTATCTTTGATAAAATGAACTTTATGGAAAAGTTAATAGTAAAGAAGGTATCAAAACTAACATCCGATAAGTCAAATATACTGGAAGATAATATTTATAAATTTGCTCAAAAGATAAACTCTATTTAGTTTATCTATATGAATTATTAATAAAATATAAGAGTGTAATAAGTATACTTATGTTCTTGATACAATAAACTCTCCACTATAACACCAGACTTCGATTTTATATTATGATACCTAAAGAGCAGGAGGTGGAGCAGGCGTGAAAAATACTTATAAAACAGCAGAAGTTGCAAGAAAGATTGGAATACACCCTAATACTGTACGCCTTTATGAGGAGCTTGAATTGATACCGAAACCACAGAGAAGGTCAAATGGTTATCGTGTATTTACCGATTTTCATATTGAACAATTCAAACTTGTAAGAATAGCTTTAAAAGTTGAGGTTTTGCAGAATGGTCTGAGAAAAAAGATGATCCGTATTATAAAACTCTCAGCAAAAGGGAATTTTCAAGAAGCCATCGTACTTACTGAAAGTTATTTGGAACAAATTAAGGTTGAGCAAGATAATGCTGAGGAAGCTATAAGAATTGCAGAAAAACTATTGTCTGGTATGCAGGAAGAAGGGGATGAATTATCTCTTACGAGAAAAGAAACAGCTGATTATTTGCAAATTACAATTGATACTTTGAGAAATTGGGAGATGAATGGATTATTGACAGTTAAGAGGAAGCAGAATGGTTATAGAGTTTATACCAACAACGATATTAGACATCTAAAAATTATTCGTTCACTTCGCTGTGCCAATTATTCTCTTGCAGCAATTTTGCGTATGTTGAATGCGCTATCTTGTAATCCAAATGTTAATATACGAGAAGTCATTGACACCCCAAAAGGGGATGATGACATTGCATCTGCCTGTGATAAACTTCTTACATCACTACGAAAGGCCGAACAAAATGCATTATATATGCTGGATCATATAAAAGCCATGCAAGAAAAATTTAATAGAAACTCTATGATTTAACACTAGACCTTGTTCTGGTGTTATTTTTTTTATATTTAAAAAACAGATAGAAGTAATTTGTATATACCAGTTTGATCTCTTAGGTAGAATATTAAAATTAAATATTGTAACTTTTTAAAAACGATATTGCTTGTGACGTTACGTCATATGCTATTATATATTCAAGGAGGGAAAAAGAATGAAAGATGATTTATTTACTGTTGGGGAATTAGCAAAAAAGATGAATGTTACTGTGAGGACTTTACAGTATTATGATAAAGAAGGACTTCTGAACCCTTCTGCAAGAAGCGAGGGAGGGCGCAGGCTATATACAAAAAAAGATATGGTATTATTATATCAAATTCTATCAATGAAGTATTTGGGTTTTTCTCTTGAGGAGATAAAAAATAATCTTATCTCCCTTGATAATCCAGAAGATATCTATAAATTACTAGAAGAACAAACAAAGGCTATAGAGTATGAAATCGATAATTTGAATAGGGTATTGGAAGCTATCAAGGCTTTGAAAAAAAGCGTAACCCAAACGAATACTGTAGATTTTAATAGATATGCTGATATTGTTTCACTTATTCGCACAAAGAATGAAGGATTTTTGTCAGTTGAATTTTTTAATGAAGATGAGGAGCTGGCAACACATATTAAGGGATTATTTGAAGACAATCCAGAGCTTGGCATTGGACTTTTTCAAAAATACCAGCAGATGTGTGATAAAACCATATCATTAAAAGCACAAGGTAAGACACCTGATAGCAAAGAAGGACAGATATTGGCAAAAGAGTGGTGGGATTTAATATTTACTTTTACAGGTGGAAATATGGAGTTGCTGCCAGGAATTCTGAGTTTCAGTGAGAATCGTGAAAATTGGAGTGAGGGGATGCGAACACAGCAGAAGGCAGTAGATGAATTCATGGAAGAAGCTCTTTCAATCTATTTTCAAAAAAATTCTATAGATTTTCCTGAGCTAGAGGAGGGCTATAATGATTGAATTAAATAGAGTTATAAAATGCTATGGACAGAAAAATGTTGTTAATGATATTTCTTTTTCTATTCCAGAGGGAGAGCTATTTGGATTTTTAGGTCCTAATGGCGCTGGAAAATCAACAACAATAAGGATGATAACTGGTCTTTTGAAGCCAACATCAGGCAGTATTATTGTAAATGGCCATGATGTTATAGCAAATAAAAAATCCATTTGTGAGGATATCGGTGTTGTATTTGAACTTCAAAATCTTTACCTCCGTTCTTCTATAGAAGAAAATCTAAAGTTATTTGCTGCTCTGTATAGAGTTAATGATAAACAGGTGGATCAGGTTATGGAGGAATTACAGCTGACTGAAAGAAGAAAAATGGCAGTCAAGAAACTATCAAAAGGATGGAAGCAAAGAGTGCTGATTGCGAGGGCTTTATTACACCAACCAAAAATTCTTTTTCTAGATGAACCTACAAGCGGGCTTGACCCAAACACTGCTATCCTAATTCGTAATCATATAAAAAGAGTAAATGAGAAAGGTACAACAGTTGTTTTGACTACCCACGATATGTATGAAGCAGACGAGATGAGTAATCGAGTTGGCATAATGAATGAAGGACGATTAGTTGCAATTGATACTCCTGAAAGATTAAAGCAGCAGCATGGAAAAAATGAAATTTTTGTTGAGTACAAGGATAATGGCAATATTAACAAAAAAAATCTTCCATTTGGCACCAATGAAACAAATCAATTCATAGCACAATTAATTAAAGAGGGGCGAGTTGTAAATATTCATACAATGGAAAGTTCACTTTCTACTGTATTTGCAGAATTAACGGGGAGGAAATTAAATTGAAAAGTATCTTTGTTTTAGGCAAACATGAGTCTAAAGAAATGTTGAAAAATCCAGGAACTTTGGCTGTGCTGTTTTTACCAATTTTAATGTCGAAAATGATTTTGACTACTATTAAGGTATCAGGAGCAGATTTTCTTCTTTTATCAATATGGATATTATTTGCTCAAGTTTTAATTGGAATTATGCTTGCAGGTCCAACAGTTATTGAAGAACGAGAGACAAAAACTATAGATGCATTGTTATGTTCACCTTTGACATTCGAGGGTATTGTGTGCGCTAAGGGTGGCATTATACTGATTGGTTCCCTAATAGTTCAAATAGTAGTTGTTTTAATTAACGAAAAATTTTCCATTCACCTTATTTCCTTACTAGTGCCTATAATTATAGGAGGAATTGTATTTGTTGAAATTGGTATGATAATCGGTTTAACTGTAAAATCTTCGCAAAGTGGTTCAGCCTTATCATCTGTAGTTATGATATCATTATTTTTAATTGTTGCTCTTTATCAGGCTCTACCGAAATGGACATATAATTTTTTAGTTTTACTTCCAAGTATTGAGGTTAGTGAAGTCACGCAACGAATATTGGATGGCAAGGATTTAATATGTATGGAAATGTTGCTTCTATTTGCATGGATGTTTGTATTGGGTTTTACTATTAAAAAAATTGGTGATAGGTATTAAGCATATAAAAATGGTAATTCAGCACTACTCTTCAATAAATACTTCAAGATTCTATTGGAATTCCATATACTGATAAATAATTATTTTAAAAGCAAAAAAGGGAATATTATAATATTCTCTTTTATTTTTATAGAGTTAAAATCCTTTCTAGATTACTTTCTATTATTTTTAGTTAGATTCCCCAAAAATTTATCGAAATTACCAATCTATATTTAAGAAAATGACTTGATTAGAAAATAGGCATCAAATATTAAAAAAATAACTATATTTGAAAAAAAATAATTTCAATGATATTATAAATTCATTAAAATTAAAAATTACTTTTCCATGGTTTAAATTAGAAGTGTCTATGTTTTATATTTAAAAAGTTTAGAATAGGAAGAAGAAAAGGGGTGGATTTATGGCATTAATTTTAATTGTTGAGGATGAAATGCCTATCAATGTTTTAATTAATAGAAACTTAAAGTTAGTAGGGCATGAGTGTATATCTGTATATGATGGTGAAGCTGCGTTGGAAATGATACAGAAACATACATTTGATTTGATACTACTTGACATAATGCTACCTAAAATGAATGGCTATGAGGTTTTAGAGGCAGTAAAGAAAATGAATATACCAGTTATATTTCTTACATCAAAAAGTTCCCTTTCAGATAGAGTTAAGGGATTGACATTAGGTGCTGATGATTATATAGTAAAACCCTTTGAAATGGTGGAATTACAGGCACGTGTTGAAGCTTTGCTACGACGGACAAATAAGGCTCAAAAGTTTTTTGTACTTAGCAATGTTCGTGTGAATTTAGATGGACGACAAGCATTTCTCAATGATAAATTAGTCGATATTACACCACAAGAGTTTGATTTGCTAGTTGTATTGATTCGAAATCGAAATATTGCTCTTTCACGTGAAAAATTACTAGAACTAGCATGGGGATATGATTTTGAAGGTGATACAAGAACAGTAGATGTTCATATCACAAAGTTGCGGAAAAAACTAGGCTTAGATAATTATATAAAGACAGTATATAAATTAGGATATAGACTGGAGGTGCTGGATTGAAGTTCAGAACATTCGTTGCCACCTTTACTTTATTTTTGATAATATTTTTTGCCAGTTTGTTTTTTATTTCAGCTTTTATTTTTAATAATCAGATGACTATTATAAAAGAACGAGGAATAAATGAGCACTATTTTATTTCTTCTTCATTTGGTAAAGACCTAATGGCTGTTGTCAATCGTGGAGGAGACTTAGATGAAGCAATAGAGCAGCTTTTTGATTTCTATACAGAGTACTATCAAAAGCAAAATGTATTTTTAGAATTATTTTCGCAAGAGGAGATGATATACAGTAGTTTATCAGAACGTCAAGATAAATTAGGACGCTATTCTACAGAAATAGGTATGAGAAAAGCAACTTTTGAAGATATAGGTGATGGCGTTTATTTTAAGGTCATTGGAGAATTGCCGGGAACTGATAATAAATTTAGCATTCAGTATCTTTACGATATTTCGGGTGAATTGAAGGGATGGAAGGATATACAGCGTATTTTGTTGTTAGTTGGTATCATGTTTGCCATTATTTTAGCCGTAAGCCTTCAATATCTTCTAGGACGTGTTTTCAAACCATTGGATATGGTGTCAGCTGCCTCAAAGAAAATTGCTGATGGACAATATGATAACCGTATTACCGTATCTGGAAGCAATGAAATTGCTGAAATGGCAGGGAGTTTCAATAACATGGCAGAGGAAATCCAACGACGCATTACTCAACTTGCGGAAGCGTCGGAGCAAAAACAGCAATTTATAGACAATTTAGCACATGAGATACGCACCCCCCTTACTTCGGTCTATGGATTCGCTGAATATATTCAGAAAGCTACTATAAGTGACGAAGAAAAAATACTAGCTGCCGATTATATAATGTCTGAAAGTCAACGTATGCTCAATATATCGAACAGACTTTTAGAGTTAGCTACATTAAGGAACCAGAAAATTAAAATGAAAGAAGTAGATGTAAAAAATCTATTTGAACACTCTTATAAATCCCTAGCGGCGAAGCTGACTGAAAATCAGATTTCACTTAAGTGGAAAAGTCAGATAGATACTATTTATGGCGATATGGATTTATTACAAAGTCTGCTTCTTAATTTTACTGATAATGCTATAAAAGCTTGCAATTCTAAAGGGGTCATTATATGGAATGCTTATATTGAAAACGGATGTCATGTTCTATCTGTACAAGATAATGGTGAAGGTATTCCGCAAAATGAAATTAACAAAGTAACAGATCCATTTTATCGTGTAGATGAATCACGAAATCGAGCAAAAGGTGGTGCAGGACTTGGACTCTCTATTTGTGAACAAATAGCTCATTGTCACAATGCTATGCTTTCAATTGAATCATTACCAAATATGGGTACTATAGTAAAATTAACTTTTACAAGTTCATAACAAGTTCATAATAATTCAATAATATCTTATGATTATACTTTATTTGTGTCTATCACTAAAATAAATTTGAAAGGAGATTCATCTATGGCACAAAGAAAAGAAATAAAGAAAAAAAGTATCTGGAGGACAGTAGCATCAAGTACAATTGCTATAGGCTTATGTGGTACGATTTTTGTAGGAGCCAGCAATACAGCAATGGCATTAGCATTGGATAAAGAGGAATCAATTCCTACAACGTACAATATTAGTACTACAGTAATTGATAAAGCTGATGATTATGTAAAGGCTGACTACAATGTTTTGGAGAACAAAATCATGTCATCTACAAATGCCAGTGCATTGCCAATTGAAGAGGCAGCTGAGATTGGGGCCCAATATCTTTGGGATATGTTTCAGATTGATTTAGAGGGTAAGACAATTTATATGTCCTACTTCGTTGACCCTTCTGTTGCCAAAGCATACTGGAGTGGCGATATTATTGAAACGGGCAGTGATATTTCAGATGGACCACCAACTTACAGCTTCGTCATCGAAGCTATATCTGGTAAAAGAAATTCTGTTTCAAAGCAATACGGAAGAAAAGAAACAACTGTACCTTTTAACTATCAAAAAGTTACAGAAGAGTATAAAAATAATTGTGATGAATACTTACAGTTGGCAAAGCAATTTACTGAAAAACATTTTGGAACTAAAGCAATTGCAGCAGAGTTCAAAGATATAGCTGCATCTATCGATGGAAAAAGTATTCCAGCTGGAAAATCGCCTTCTGATGCAAGAGCCTATGAAATATTTGTTGTTGTTCTTGTAACCGATGAGGAAGGACAGCAGACAGAAGTCACCATATCAACTGATAGCAAAAATCTCCAAACTATTAATACCATCGATCCTGATAGGAATAATGATGATAATTATCTTGGTTAATAAAAAAGGTTTTTAAGGGTTATTGGGTTATATATTATAATTAATTTATGATATGTTTCTTTATTGTTTCAGTAAAAAATTATTATATACCTTTATAGGATTCAAAAAGCTATATTTTACTTCTCGAATACTTAGAGAAATTACTAATCAAGGCTAGATATCCTTGACTTTAAGTAGTATAATATATTAATGAATCCCACTTTATTGTGGGATTTTTAGACTAAAATTTCAATTAAGGAGAGAAGTAGATGAATGAATTTTCAAGAACCGAGCTTCTGCTTGGAGTTGAAGGTGTAGATAAATTAAGAAACTCATTTGTTGCAGTATTTGGTATAGGTGGAGTTGGATCATTTACAGTAGAGGCTTTGGTAAGAAGTGGAGTAGGTAATATTGCCATAGTTGATGATGATAAGGTCTGCTTAACAAATATAAATAGACAGCTGATAGCAACAAGAAAGACTATAGGAAAACACAAGGTTGAGGTCATGAGAGATAGGATATTGGAAATAAATCCAAAAGTTAATGTAGAGATACATCAGACCTTCTACACTGTAGATAATGCAGATGAGTTTGATCTATCTAAATATACTTATGTAGTAGATGCTATTGATACTGTCTCTTCAAAGTTAACTCTAATTGAGAAAGCAAAGAAATGTAACACTCTAATTATTAGTTGTATGGGCGCAGGAAACAAACTAGACCCAACTAGATTTGAAGTAACTGATATATATAAGACAAGCATATGTCCGCTTGCCCGAACAATGCGTTCCGAGTTGAGAAAAAGAGGTATTGATTCCTTAAAGGTGGTATATTCAAAGGAACCAGCATTAAAGCCGATAGAAAACGAAGAAGATAATTGTAAGAATAAATGTATTTGTCCTCCAGGTACAGCTCGTAAATGTACTATTAGAAGGCAAATCCCGGGAAGTGTATCATTTGTTCCATCTGTAGCAGGTTTAATTATTGCTGGAGAAGTAATAAAGGATATCATTGAATTATAAAGAAAATAAGATATTAATTGTTAATGATAATTTAATATAGTATTAAAACAAAATTTATTAGAGCAACTATTTATTTAGTTGCTCTTTTTTGTATTTTAAATTAATAAGAAAATAATTAAAGTAAGTACTTGGTTAGAAGAAATTCATAATCCTTTGTAAATTTCTATAGAGATGAAAAAAATAGCTATAAATTAGCTAATAAATGCAAATACTGTTTAGGAAATACTAAATGATTGTAACCATTACTATATAGGGAGATGAAAATATGAATGAAGAAAGGAAAAATAAAAGGAAGAAAAGGTTTGAATTTCCCACAGCCTTTACAGTTTTATTTATAATTCTAATACTTGCTGCTATATTAACTTATATAGTTCCAGCAGGATTTTATTCAAAATTACAATATGATTCAGATCAGAATGTTTTTTTGGTAGAAAATCATCAGGGGGAAATAAACACACTTCCGGCGACTCAAGAAACACTAAATACCTTAAACATTAGGATGGATATTAGTAAGTTTACAGATGGTAGTATTAAAAAACCTATAGCTATACCGGATACTTATCAGACTATACCACAGTCGCCACAAGGAGTTTTATCAGTTATCATGTCACCTATTGAAGGTATTATGGATACTGTTGATATTATGGTTTTTGTCCTAATCTTAGGAGGAATTATAGGTTTAGTTAATAAGACTGGAACATTCGATGCAGGGATTGCTGCCCTATCAAAGAGAACAAAGGGAAAAGAGTTTTTATTAGTAGTGTTTGTTACATCACTAATAGCCTTAGGAGGAACTACCTTTGGATTAGCGGAAGAAACCATTGCTTTATATCCTATACTTATGCCTATATTTGTAGCTAGTGGATATGATGCGATAGTTTGTATTGCAGCAATATATATGGGATCTTCAATTGGGTCCATGTATTCAACTGTAAATCCTTTTTCAGTAGTTATTGCCTCAAATGCTGCTGGAATTTCATTTAATGAAGGGCTTACATTCCGTATTATAGCTTTAGTATTGGCTACTATAATAACTTTAATATATATCTACTACTATGCCAGAAAAGTAAAGAGAAATCCAAAGGATTCTTTAATATATGAGGATATGGAAAAGATAGAGGAAAGATTTTTGAAAAATTATGACCCTGAGAATGTAGCTCCCTTTAATTGGAGAAGAATCCTGATACTTGTTATATTTTTAGGTGCATTTCCATTTATGATTTGGGGAGTTTCTAGAGGTGGATGGTGGTTCCCAGAAATGGCGGCATTATTTTTAGCAGTAGCTATTGTCATAGTGTTCTTGTCAGGACTATCAGAAAAAGAAGCTATTAATACATTTATAAATGGTGCAGCAGACTTAGTAGGTGTTGCACTTATAATAGGAGTTGCAAGAGCAATTAATATTGTAATGGATAATGGAATGATATCTGATACATTGCTATTCTATACATCATCTATCATTAGAAATATGAATGGCGGTATTTTTGCAGTAGTTCAGATGATACTCTTTAGTTTTCTAGGATTTTTTATACCATCTTCATCAGGGCTAGCCACACTCTCTATGCCTATAATGGCTCCACTGGCAGATACAGTAGGAGTATCTAGAGATATTGTAGTTACGGCATATAACTGGGGGCAAGGTTGGATGGCATTTATTACACCAACAGGGTTAATTTTGGCAACACTAGAAATGGTAGATGTAACATATAATAAATGGCTAAAGTTTATACTGCCATTAATGGGAGTAATCGGAGTATTCTCTATGATAATGCTTATTATACAAACATTACTATAAGATTACTTTAATCGAAAGGATGATTATATGGATAGAATCGTTGAAAGATTTAAAAAGTATATTGCTATAGATACGAAATCTGATGAAAATAGTAGTACCTGTCCTAGTACTCCAGGTCAATTGGAGCTAGGTACTTTATTAGTGGATGAGCTAAAGGAATTGGGACTTGAAGATGTTAAGCAGGATGAAAATGGATATGTATATGCTACTCTCAAATCTAATACTGATAAGAAAGTACCCACTATAGGATTTATCTCCCACTTAGATACTAGTCCAGATTTAGATGGTAAATGTACAAATCCAAAGATTTTCACATATAGGGGCGGAGATATAGAGTTAAATGAACAATATAGTATAACTATAAAAGAATTTCCTTTCCTAAGAAATCTTATAGGTAAGGAGCTTATTACAACAGATGGAACAACTCTATTAGGGGCTGATGATAAGGCTGGAATTTCTGTAATTATGGATGCGATGGAATATTTAGTCAAACATCCGGAAATAAAACATGGAGATATTAAGATTGGATTTACACCAGATGAAGAAATTGGAAGAGGAGCAGATTTATTTGATATAAAGAACTTTAAAGCGGACTTTGGATATACTGTTGATGGGGGTCCTGTAGGCGAACTGGAATATGAAAATTTTAATGCTGCAAGTGTGAAGATAGAGATCCGAGGAAAAAACGTACATCCAGGTACGGCGAAAAATATTATGGTAAATTCACTTAGAATAGCCATGGAAATTGAATCTATGCTGCCAGTAAATGAAAAACCAGAATATACAGAGGGCTATGAAGGATTTTATTTATTAGATGAAATAACTGGAAGCATAGACCATACAGTTATTAGCTATATTATTAGAGATCACTGTAAGGATAGGTTTGACAAGAAAAAGGAAGATTTTAGAAAGATAATAAATTTCTTAAATGATAAGTATGGAAATACAATTACCATAGAGATTAAAGATAGCTATTATAATATGAAAGAAAAAATCGAACCGCATATGGAAATCATTGAACTTGCTAAAAGGTCTATGATAGAACTAGGAATTCAGCCAATTATTCAACCTATTAGGGGAGGAACTGATGGGGCGAAGCTTTCCTATATGGGTCTTCCGTGTCCTAATATCTTTACGGGAGGTTATAATTTTCATGGAAGATTTGAGTTTATCCCAACAGAAGCAATGAAGCTAGCATCACAGTTAATTGTAAAAATTGTTGAAAATAACGCAAAATAATCAAGTAAAGGGTAGTAAATTAATATAAAAAGATCAAGGATGTGAAGAGAATAAAGTTTTCACATCCTTGATTTTATAAAATTATATTATTACCTAAAATCAAATTGCTTTATTATTATATCATTTATTGCCTTTAACAGTATTGCATATACAGGAATTGAAAGTGCTTGTTTAATACCAGCTTTCCACATATAGAACCATATAGTATTTCTACCAAAAAGTAAAGATGTGAATATAGGTACCATTATTACAGAAGTTATGGTTTGTCCAACAAAAATCCCAATAAAGATTTTCCATAGTTTATAATCTGGATATTTATCTCCTAGAAGTCTTGTTATAAGTATTGGTATTGCTCCGGTTAAAGCTGATGTTAAAGTAAATAAGGGATTAAATGATCCTGTTGAAGATGGTCTAATTAGAAAGCCTACTACATCGGCTAATCCTCCAACTATAAATCCCATTAAAGGCCCAAGGGCATAGCCTGAAAATATTATAGGAAATCCCCCAAAACTTATACTTCCTATTCTCATGGTGTTGATGGCTACGGATAGTGCTACAAATATAGCTCCGTAAGCGATTTTTTTTGTTGTAAAACGACTTTCCTTAATCATTAAAAAAACTCCTTTCTTTTATGACCTGCACATAAGAAAGAAGTCTTATGAGCAGTGAACGCGATAACAAACCGCAAGCATAGCTTTTCGTCTTGAGACAACGTTCCATTCTCAAACACTTAACGCTTGTTATCTACTCTGTCATATATTATTTTATTTTCCAAATTCTATAATAACATATATTAGAATTGATTTACAGATAATTTGTTTATTTATAGATTTTAATTTGCATGGACGAGATTTTAAATATCCAGTAATAAGGTGTTTTTACAGGATATTGATATTATAGTGAAGTTAATTCCCTATGGCAAGTGTACATAAGGTAATTCCTGACTAAGATCAGGATGGAATGTTTTGGAGAATTCTAATGGACCAAACAGCTTTTATTCTGGTTATTCCTTAATCAGAACTGAAATTTTAATTACAAAATTTTCATATCCGACAACAGATAACTCATCTAAAACCGCATCTTCAAAAAAATATTCTATTAGCTGTAGTTGATGCTGCTCTGCAAAGGTAAGTATTTTTTCATAAGTTTCCTCAATTGAAGAATAACCATTTGTGTGATATGCAGTTAAGTATCGACCTGACTTTTTAAGATAAATATCAACCTTTGGTAGTTGCGTAGAAACCTTTGTATAGAAATAATCATAGGCATTAAAATCCTTTTCAAGAATGTTTGAACTACTAATCATCTGACCTACAGAATAAGGGATAAAGATATTATTTTCTATACAAGATTTTATGTGATTTGCAAAGGATATGAATACACTGCGTTCTCCTGTCCATGGTAGAGTAGGTGTTAAAAGCAATAACTCTTCCTTTTCTTCTGATATAGAAATATTTTTTGTATCTACATTAAATAGAGATTTAGTAAGCTGTGATTTTTGCGAAATTAATTCCTTCATGGCAAGAAGCCGATCAATTTTTTTGTCGATTTCATCTTCCTGTTTATTCAATAAATCAATAAGTTTTTCTGGTCCCCGTATATCTAAATAAGCTTTAATTTCTTTCAATGGCATTCCCAATTCTTTTAATGCAGATATGACATAGAAAGGTTCAACTTGAAAAACAGAATAATATCTGTATTCATTTTCTCCTTTTAGTTCTGGAGAAAATATACCTATTTGATCATAATGGAATAAAGTGTGTTTTGTAACCCCTACAATTTTTGCAAATTCTCCAGTTGTAAAGTAATTCTGTAAGTTTTTGTTCATAAATAAAATCTCCTCTTGACTATCGGGTAACACTATACTTTATTATAATCAATGTTATATAAATTATCAATAGGAGAAAATCATCATGAAAAATTCGATAGATAAGGAATTTAGCTTCTATTCACTATTTAAATTTGCCCTTCCAACTATAGTGATGATAGTTTTTATGTCATTGTATACAATTGTTGATGGACTGTTTGTATCTCGTTTTGTTGGCACAACAGCATTATCGGCAGTTAATATTGTATATCCAATTTATAATGTAATTATTGCTATAGGGCTTATGTTTGCTACAGGAGGAAGTGCAGTGATTGCTAAAAAAATGGGGGAAGGGGAAAGTCAAGCTGCAAGAGAAAACTTTAGTTTGATTGTTTTAGTTGGTGTTATGATAGGTTTGATTATTTTGGTAGTAGGTATTGCTTTTATTAAACCCCTAGTAGTTTTATTAGGAGCCAATGAAGCAGTACTTCAGCTATGCCTTGACTATGGGAGAACATTTTTATTTTTTACTCCCCTTGCCATACTTCAAATGCTGTTTCAATGTTTTTTTGTTACTGCTGGAAAACCTGAGCTTGGACTTGTAATGACTATTGTTGGTGGTTGTACAAACATTGTACTTGATTATATCTTTATTGTTCCAATGCAAATGGGTATTGTAGGTGCTGCAATTGCTACTGGAATAGGTATTACAATTCCAGCTGTTTTTGGAATGCTCTATTTTACTTTCCTCAGAAAGGGAACATTATATTTTGTAAAACCAAAGCTAGATAAAAAAGTTCTATGGGACAGCTGCTTTAACGGTTCATCTGAAATGGTGAGCAATATTGCACTTGCTGTGGTTACCTTTTTATATAATATAATAATGATGAAGTATTTAGGAGAAAATGGTGTTGCAGCAATTACTATTATGCTATATGCTCAATTCTTATTAAATGCTGTATTTATGGGATTTTCAATGGGTGTATCCCCAATTATTAGTTTTAATTATGGAAGCCAAAATATAATACAAATTAAAAAAATTTTTCGATACTGTATAACTTTCATTGTGGTAAGCTCGATTATATCCTATGCTGTTGCGACGTTATCTGCACCATTACTCGTTCAACTGTTTGTTCCTAAAAACAGTGTAGTATATAATATTACTATAGAAAAATTTTATATTTTTAGTATCAATTTTCTCTTTGCAGGAATAAACATATTTACATCTGCTATGTTTACTGCATTTTCAAATGGTAGGGTTTCAGCAATTGTTTCTTTTATGAGAACTTTCGTATTTATTACAGCAGGACTTATTATATTGCCATTAATTTGGGGTATAGAGGGCGTATGGTATGCTATGACCATAGCCGAATTTTTAGCTATGATAATGTGTATTATATATTTGGCTGTTTTTAGAAAAGATTATCATTATGCCTAAATATTAGATTAATATAGAGGTTTTATTTATGGTAACGTAAGTCATGGAGTTAGAGGCTAAAAAATAGATTATGACTTAGAGGGATATTAAAAATATATGTATTTTCAAGGGGAGTCTTTTGACTTCCCTTAATTCAATTTTAAAAGAGAATATACATGATACCTGTAAGAGAAAGATGATTAAATAAAATATATGACTATTAAAATAGTCATTGACAGAATATGACTATCGTGATAGTGTAAAACTATACTATTGCAATAGTCATTAAGGAGGATAATATTATGGAGATCAAATTATTTGATTCTGAATTAAAAGTAATGGAAGTATTATGGCGAGAGGGGGATTTGACCGCTGGTGAGATTGCTAAAATCTTAAAAGAAGAAATTGGATGGAATAGAAATACGACATATACCGTAATTAAGAAATGCGTTGAAAAAGGAGCTATTAAAAGGCTAGAGCCTAACTATACCTGTAGGACGTTAATTTCTAAAGAGCAGGTACAGGAACAAGAAACTATAGAACTTATTAATAAAATGTTCGATGGTTCGGCTGAAATGTTTTTCGCTACATTTATTAACAGCAAGCAGTTAAATCAGCATGATATTAATAAGTTAAAGAAAATTATAGATGAACTAAAGTGAGGGGATTTTAATGAGCATTCTTCAGAGAAGTGTTTCAACAGGTATACTCATTATCATTATTGTGATTTCAAGATATTTCTTAATTAACAAACTACCTAAAACAACTTTTAAGGTATTGTGGGGAATTGCAATATTAAAATTACTTATACCTTTCTCTGTGACCTCAGAATTTAGCGTGTATAATCTATTTCATATATCCATTTGGAGTGTACAATCAACAATAAGACGATTACCAGATATTTCTCAAAATAGAAGCCTTAGTAGTTCTTATATTATAGGGAATATTACAGCTAGTAGAATGATAAAATTTAATTTAATTGAAATATGCTGGGGAATAGGATTATTGGCTCTTGTAACTCTTTTTATAGTAGCTTTTTATAAAAGTTATAAAGAGTTGCAAACTGCATTGCCAATAAAAAATAACCCCATTATAAATGAGTGGCTGAGCGGGCAAAGGCTACATCGTAATTTAAAGATTATGGTATCAGATAGAATCACAACTCCCCTGGCCTATGGATTGCTGCATCCCAAAATTATTCTGCCTAAATCAATGGATTTTAGCAATCAACAACAAATAAATTATATTCTCACACATGAATTAGTTCATATTAAAAGCTTTGACATATTGTGGAAGGTTATAATGATCCTTTGCCTATGTTTCCATTGGTTTAATCCTATGGTATGGGTCATGTATATAATAATGAACAGAGACATAGAACTTGCTTGTGACGAAAAGGTTATCAAAATTTATGGTGAAACAACAAAATCTGATTATGCATTAGCTCTAATCAATATGGCAGAAGAAAGAAATAAGTTTAACCCATTATATAGTGGGTTCAGTAGAAATTCAATCGAAGAAAGGATTGTGTCTATTATGAAATTAAAGAAGGTTACTATTTTAAACATTGCTTTTGCTTTTATTTTGGTGATTGGTACTACGGCTGTTTTTGCAACGACGGCAAATGCTACAAGAAAAAATGGGAACGAAAATATAATAATGGATAAGGAAATTGGTTATAGAGAAATCAAAGAGGGAACATCAGTGATTTTAAGTTCGGTAATTCTTGATGACAAAACTGGGAAAATGATGGTAAGTGTAGATGAGGGTAAAACTTGGATGACAGAAGAAGAATTTGAGGAGGCATATCCATCTCCTAAAGTAGAGTGGTATACTTACGATGAATACAAATCTTGGTTAGATGAAGAGAAGAAAGTTCTGCAACAGATGGTGGATGATGGTGAAAAAGGATGGAATCCTTCGGATGGGTGGTTTGTCTGGACACAGGAAAGAGCTGATGAGGCTATTAGACGATACGAACAGATATTAGAAGATATCAAGAAGGGAACATTGGTATCAAAATTAGTAGATGGAGAAGATAGTGTTATGATGTCTTTTATACCTAGCAATGTTGGAATTAGTATAAATCATAGCACTCTTATAAACTTTGATGATGGAGAACTAGTTGAATTTGGACCTTATGAAACAAAAGAAGAAATGATATCTGCTGTGAAATTATATACTGATAGAGAGTTTAAGGCAGGAAGAATAACAAAGGAAGAAGCCGACGAAATATATAAACATATAAATAAGTAAAAACAATATGTTGAAACAAGGGGTTTATAGGAATTAAGAATTATTATAAATCCCTTGTTTAGTCAAATATTTAAAACTATACTTAATTTTAGATGAAAACCTAATTATTATAGAGATTTCTGACATAATTATGATTCTTATTGTCAACATTAATGGAAATTGGTTTTCAAGCTTTTATAGTCTAGTTCTTTTTTTCATCATAAACTTATGGGATTCTCTAGTAAAACCATATTGCTCATATAATCCGTGGGCGTCTTGAGTAGCTAGAATACCTAGCAATCCTTCTAATTCTTTAGTTGTCATAATATTTTCCATCAGTTTTTTTCCTAAACCATTGTTTCGATGATTTATGTCAACTATTATGTCACAAATCCAATAAACTGTAGAGTAATCTGTAACCACTCTACCAAATCCAACTAATTTGCCATTCTGATATACTCCATAACAGATCGAATTTTCAATAGATTTAAATATTGTTTCTTCAGTTCTGTCATTAGCCCAATAAGATTGTTTTAATAATGATTTTACTGATTCAATATTTAATTTTGACTTATCTGTAGAGATATAATATTCAAAGTTGTTCATTTTATTACCTCCATAATTTTAATGATAATTTACCTAATAGCAGATAGGTTATTTAAATTTTATAGTTGAATCAGATTCTAGAATAAGTTCAAGAGAATTGCATAGGTTATCGATTTCTTCACTCTTAATTATTAATGGAGCATAGAAATGTAGATAATTATGAACATCTGAATATCCAATGAAAAAACCTCTTTCGAGAAGGACTTTAAATACTTCTGATGCTTTATGTCTTTTATCAAGAACCGCAACGTTCATCATTCCTCTTCCACGTACTTCCATTATTCCACCTGTACGTTCACCTATTTCAGCTAGTTTATGACGAAAATATTCTCCTATTTTATTTCCGTATTCAACGAGATTTTCATTTAACATGACTTCAATTACTTTCCTTGCGACCATACAACCTAGAGGGTCGTCCGTATGAGATTGGACGTATCTAAAATCTATTGACTCTACTATATCTGCCAATTCTGAACGAACCAGCAAGCTGCTTATAGGATAGCCGTTTCCAAGACCTTTACCTAGCGCAATAAAATCAGGGGAACTTGATTCACAGTCAAAGACCTTATAGTGTTGAAATCCAAACCATTTACCAGTCCTGCCGAAGCCTGTCGTAACTTCATTTGCTATAACAAAGCCTCCTGAATTTCTAATATTTTTAACTAGAAATGTGATTAGCTTATCTGGTGGACATAGGACAAGGCCCCCTGAATTCCCAGGCTCCAGAGCAAATGCAGCAATATATGAGAAATCTATATGATTATACTTACCACATTCTTCGCAGTTGGAATTTTTTGTACAGTTGAGGCACTCATATACATTTAGGTCTACCCATTGATTAGGGTTTCTAGGCATTCTCAGTTCCGGAGATGTACCAAGATAAGAAATTGATAAGGAAAGTTTCTTTAGTCTACCAGTAACAAGTTCAGCCAGTAAAACAGCTAGAGAAACAGCCTCACTTCCCGATGACATAAAGGTTCCTTTATAGTTTCCATTAAGTTTAGACGCTTCAGTAAGTTCTTTTACTAATGCCCCCGGGTGTTCTGTATCAAAATATTGATGAGTATGAAATAAATGTCCCGCATTTTCAACTATAGTCGCCACGACTTCTTTCTTGCTATGACCTAGGACAGCAGCCCAACATCCTGATTCAAAATCAATCAGTTCTCCATATTCTTTAGTTTTGATTCGAGTACCTAAAGCTTCCATGACTGTTATGGAAGTATCTGGATTTGTAAACATTTTCATGCATCTATCTTTGTATAGTTCATCCACCTTTATTACCTCCAATATATTGTATTATTTTAGGTTAAGTATATAATGAAAAATATAGTAGTTCAATTATGTAAAATTCATTCTGTACTATTACAAAATATGGTGTAGAGGTGAAAAATGATGAAAAAAAGTAAAGTTGAGGTGGTTAAGGATTTTATATTTAGAGAAATTAAGGATGGGAAAATAAAAAATGGTCAGCGGCTTCCCAGCTGCAGAGAAGTATCTTCATACCTTTCTATAAATAAAATAACTGTAAATAAAGCATATAACGAATTGGAAAGGGAGCATAAGGTATATAGTATTCCTCGCGGAGGTTTTTACTTGATTGATTCAGAAGAAAGATTAAAGGTGGTGCAGGAAGAGGTGGATTTTAGGACAGTTAAGCCAGATGAAAAACTTATTCCATATAGAGAGTTCACTCATGTAATGAATAAGGCGGTTGATATGTATAAAAATACATTGTTTGAATATGAATCTAGCGGTGGACTATCTTCTTTAAGGGATACATTGAAGTATGAATTCGAGAAGGACGGAATATATACTGCTGCCGAAAGGATAATAATTACCAATGGAGCCCAACAAGCTATAGGGTTAGTATTTCAATATCTATTTGGGAAAAGTAAAGGTAAATTACTTGTTGAATCTCCTACATACAGTCTTGCTTTAAAATTGGCAGATCATTTAGGTATTGATATTATAGGAATTGAAAGGAGAGTTGATGGTTTTGACTATAAAGAAATGGAAATAATATTTAAGTCAGGTGAAATTACTGCCTTCTATGTTATACCAAGACATCATAATCCTACCGGTTATACTCTTTCTGAAAAAGACAAGCAGAAAATTGCCGAACTCTCTTATAAATATAATGTGCTTATTATAGAAGATGACTATTTAGCAGATTTAGGCTCAAGAAAAGGTTCTATGTCAATACATTATTATGATATAAGCAAAGGCACTATTTATATACGAAGCTTTTCAAAGGCTTTCATGCCTGGAATAAGGATGGGAGCAGCAGTACTTCCAGAATCCATGATTGAGGAAGTGATTAATATTAAGCATATTAGTGACTTGAATACATCAAAAATTCCACAAGCAGCACTGGATATTTTTATAAAATCAGGAATGTACGAAAAACATATTAAAAAAGTCAAAAAATCTTATGAAACTAAACTTAAGAAGGCAGCTAAAATCGTTAAATCATTAAGCCCGTTAGGTTTCAGTTGGTATGTTCCAGAACATGGAATATTCATATGGCTCCATCTGCCTGAGAATATAGAGGCTGTAGAATTTGAAAAGAAACTTAAGCATCATGGGATTCTTGTAAAAGCAGCATCAGAATTCTTTCCAGAAGAATGGTCTAAAGAGAAGAATCAGAGGAATTGTAATTACATAAGGATTTGCATATCAGGTGTTCCAGAAGAAAATATGGACGCTTTGGCTACTATAATTTCAGTTATGGAAGCTGAAGGAAAATAATAATATTTATAAAAGTTAGAGAAAAAATTATACTTTTGTAGCTTGATTATGTTATTACTATGGGATATAATCAATATAGTTAATATTTGCAGGGGGACTACAAGTAGTTGAGAAGGTAAAACCTGACCCTTTGAACCTGTTGGTTAATACCAACGTAGGGAAGCAAATCATTTATGTTATTTGTATTTGATTAGGGTGCTTCTCCGTATAGAGAAGTATCCTATTATTTATTTAAAATAGAGTTACTAAGTATAAAAAATGAATATAGTTAATATTTGCGGGGGGACTATAAATAGTTGAGAAGGTAGAACCTGACCCTTTGAACCTGTTGGTTAATACCGACGTAGGGAAGCAAATCACTTACATTATTGTATTTGATTAGGGTGCTTCTCCGTGTAGAGAAGTGCCCTAATTTATTATATATAAAGAACAAAGGGAGGAGTTTCAATGAAAAAGGTACTTAGTATTGCTGGATCAGATTGCAGTGGAGGTGCTGGGATACAAGCAGATTTAAAGACGTTTTCTGCACATGGGGTGTTTGGAATGAGTGTCATTGTTTCAGTAGTAGCAGAAAATACGAGCCGTGTTATCGATATACAAGATATTACTCCAGATATGATTGAGAAGCAGATTGATGCAGTATTTGAGGATATTGAGGTTGACGCTGTGAAAATTGGTATGCTGTCTACACAACTTTGTATGGAGGCAGTAGCAAGAAAACTGGAGCAATATAAGCCGTGTAATGTTGTAATTGATCCTGTAATGTATGCGAAAAATGGTTGCCCGCTTATGGACCCCGATTCCATAGATACGTTGATCAAGGTTGTACTACCTTATGCTGATTTACTTACACCTAATATCCCAGAGGCTGAGAAGATATCAAATATTAAGATAAGCAGTACAGAAGATATGAAAATAGCAGCAAAGCTTATTTATGATATGGGGTGTAAAAATGTTCTTGTTAAAGGTGGTCATGCTATTGGAGATGCACTGGATATTTTATATGACGGTAAAGAGTTCTATTATTTTGAAACCCAGCGTATAAATACAAAAAATACTCATGGAACAGGTTGTACTTTCTCTTCGGCTATTGCTTCCAATCTTGCACTTGGTATGACTATGCCTATTGCTGTAAAGCAGGCTAAAAAATATATTACTACAGCAATTGAGCATTCGTTAAACATTGGTAAGGGTAATGGGCCAACACATCATTTTTATGAGCTATATAAAAATGGTTTGAAAATTAAGGAAAGTAAAGGAGATTTATAATGAAAAGTGAAAATCAAAAGGTGTCTACCTTTAGTCAAATATTATTATGGTTCGGTGCAGCAGTATCGATTGCTGAAATTATGACAGGAGCTTTACTTGCTCCTTTGGGACTAGTCCAAGGTATTTGGGCTATTATTATTGGACATGTAATTGGAGGGGCTATTCTTTTTCCAGCGGGACTGATTGGTGCAAAAACTGGTCTTTCTGCCGCTGAATCTGTTCGTATTTCTTTTGGTAAATATGGGTCCTTTGGGTTTTCGTGGATTAATATATTACAGCTTCTTGGTTGGACTGCGATTATGATTATTAACGGAGCAAAAGCATTTGATGGAATTACAAATCATCTTTGGGGCTATCAGAATGAAAAGTTATGGTGTATGGTTATTGGATTACTTATTTGTATTTGGGTAGTAATTAGTATTAAAAATCTGTCAAAATTAAATACTGTAGTGATGACGGTCTTGTTTATATTTACAATTATTCTTGGTTTTACGGTTTTCAAAAATACTAGTGGAGTAATTGTAATGGAAGAAACTATAAACTTTGGCACGGCGGTTGAACTTAATGTAGCTATGTCCCTTTCTTGGCTTCCTCTTATATCTGATTATACAAGAAAGTTGGAGAAGAAAATCACAGGTACTTTGTGGAGTGTAATAAGTTATTTTGTTGGTAGTACAGTGATGTTTGTAATTGGACTCGGTGCAGCAATTTACGCTGGCACATCGGATATTACAGCCATATTAATGTCTGCAGGACTTGGCTTGGTTGCTCTTGTAATTGTTCTATTTTCCACAGTTACCACTACATTTCTCGATGTTTATTCTGCAGGAGTAAGCACAGCGAATTTAAATAAAAAGGTAAATGAAAAGTTTGCTGCTGTTATTGCATGTGTCGTAGGTTCATTACTTGCAATGTTTGTTCCTATTAGTCAATATGAGAATTTTTTATATCTTATAGGTTCTGTATTTGCACCTTTATTTGCCATCCTGTTTGTGGATTATTTTCTGCTGCATAAAAAAGATATAGACCCTAGTCGCTCCCATAGCATAAGAAACATAATTTTATGGGTGATTGGATTTATCGTTTATCGTTTACTTATGCCTTATAACTCTATTATAGGAATCACGTTACCTGTAATGGTAGCAATGGGTGTTATATGCTTCATTATAAATAAAAGAAAGGTTGGAAATACTAATGAATCACTTAACTAATGCTTGCATGGACTTACTCCGCGAAGTCAGGATAAAAAATCCACTGATTCACAATATCACTAATTATGTGACAGTAAATGATTGTGCAAATGCCATTTTGGCAATAGGAGCATCTCCTATTATGGCAGATGATGTTGCAGAAGTAGAAGAAATCGTTTCAATATCTTCTGCTCTTGTAATTAATATAGGAACTCTAAATCAACGAACTATTACTTCAATGATTATAGCAGGAAAAAAAGCCAATGAACTTCATATTCCCGTAGTTTTAGATCCTGTTGGAGCAGGTGCCTCCTCACTGCGAAACAAAGCAACGCAGGAAATTCTCTCAGAAGTAAAAATAGATGTAATTCGTGGAAATTTATCAGAGATCTCCTTTGTAGCTGGACTAAGTGTTTCTACAAAAGGAGTTGACACTTCAAAAGCAGATGAAAGAAATGATGCGGAAGCTATTGCGAAGTCAGTGGCTAATAAATATTCTTGTGTTGTAGGAATTACAGGACAGGTAGATATCATTTCAGATGGCATTCGTGTTGCTAAAGTAGCCAATGGTCATAAACTGCTTTCCAAAGTAACTGGTACAGGCTGTATGACATCTGCACTTGCAGGTAGTTTCTGCGGTATAACAAAGGATCATTATACAGCAACGGTTACAGGAATTACTGCAATGGGAATTGCTGGTGAGATTTCGTTTGAAAAAACTAGAGAAATGGAAACAGGTAGCTTTCATATTGGTATCATTGATACTTTATCAAATATGGATAGCACATATTTTGTAGAAAGGGCGAAGATAGATGAAATCAAATATTGATTATACACTTTATCTTATAACAGATAGAGAGCTTATGAGTACAGAAAAACTGGAAACTGCTGTAGAGCAAGCCATTTTAGGCGGTTGTACGGTAATACAATTGAGAGAGAAAAATTGTTCATCTTTAGAGTTTTTTGAAATAGCAACGAAAATAAAAGAAATTACAGATAGATATCAGACTCCATTAATTATTAATGACCGAATTGATATTGCATTAGCGGTTGACGCTGCAGGTGTACATATTGGTCAGAGTGACCTACCTGTAACCATTGCAAGAAAATTGATTGGTGACAATAAAATTCTTGGTGTATCTGCATCTACCTTTGAAGAAGCAATAAAGGCGCAGTCAGAGGATGCAGACTATCTTGGTGTCGGAGCAATGTTTACAACTGGTACGAAAACAGATGCAAAGATTACATCCATAGATGAACTTGCACGAATACGAGAACATATTAAACTGCCTATTGTGGTGATTGGAGGAATTAATAAGACTACAATACCAAAATTTGAAGGCATAGGTATCCATGGGCTTGCAGTGGTCTCAGCTATTATTTCACAGCCAGATATAAAAGAAGCGGCTAAGGAGTTAAAAAGTATGTTTAGGAAAGGAAAAAATTGATGACTGCTTTTAGAATTATATATTTGATTTAGATGGTATAGTTTTCAAGAATCAACAGATAATTTTTAAATTATTTGTTGACTCTTACACTATGGCATACTTTATACTATAATTGAGCTCAAAAAACACATATATGTGAGGTAAGATAAATGTTAAAAATAGGTGATTTTTCAAAACTATCAATGATCAGTATAAGAATGCTACGTCATTATGATGAGATTGGTTTACTTATTCCCGAGAGTATAGATGATTTTACAGGTTATAGGTATTACAGTGAAGCACAATTGCCTCTTGCAGGTCGTATTAATGCACTAAAAGATATGGGATTTAGCCTAGCATCTATTTCTAAAATACTGAAAAATTATGAAAATCCACAGGCTCTAAAGGAATATTTATTGTTAAAACAGACAGAAATTCAAGAACAAGCGGAGGAAATAAATCGACGTTTACTGCTCATTGAGACTACTATTCAGAGACTTGGAAAGGATGATAAGACAATGAATTACAATGTAACGTTAAAAGAACTTCCTGAAAGATATGTGGCAAGTGTACGTAAGATAATTCCTAACTATGATCAGGAAGGAATGCTTTGGAATATTCTCATGGAAGAAACAGCATCTCTTCATATGCAAGATGGTGAACCGTGCTATACCTTAGCTATCTTTCATGATGGAGAGTATAAGGAAAGCGGAGTAGATGTAGAAGTTCAGAAATCAGTGCGTGGAAATTATGAAGACACTGAAAATGTTAAATTTAAGACCGTTGCTCCCATTCAAATTGCATCAGCTACCTACAAGGGAAGTTATGACCAAGTTATAGAAGTGAATGAAGCTGTAGCCAATTGGATTCGAGATAATGGATATGAATTTAATGGTTTATCCTTCTGTATTTACCATGTTAGTCCCTATGAAACACAGAATCCTGAAGAGTGGGTAACGGAAGTATGCTACCCTGTGAAAAAGAAATAAAATGAAATGACAAAAATCGTCTGTTATAAATACGGACGATTTTTTGATGTTTTATAAATACTACCCGCTATGAACTGATTTCTAAAAGTTAGAGAAAAGATCTAATATTTAGTTAAAAGTCAAACTTATAGTGGCGATTTCAAACTATCTGTTATAGAATATATGCATAGTACAGATTATTCTGCACGTCAGGCAGCAGAACATTTTAATATAAATCCCATGTAAGGATGTGCAAGACTATCATAATAATAAGGGGAATAAAATGGAGATTAATACAAGGTTAATTAAAGAAGATGATTATATAACAACGGAATGGTCAGGAGGTAAGACTACTCAAATATTTATCTATCCAGAAGGTTCAAATTATAAAGAACTTAATTTTAAATTTAGATTAAGCTCTGCCATAGTAGAATTAGAAAAATCAGAGTTTACTAAATTAGAAGGAGTAAATAGATTTATTACGCCACTTGATGATGAGCTTAAATTAACACATAATCATAAAGAATATATCAATCTAAAGCCCTTTGAAGTATACGAATTTAATGGAGCAACAGATACTACTAGCTATGGTATGGTAAGAGATTTTAATTTGATGCTTAGGAATGGAGCTAAAGGGCAGCTTGAGAGCATTTATATAGACAAAGAACATTTAGTAGTAGAAGAAATTTCTTTCGATTTTAAGGAAGCCTTTTGTTTCATATATGCTTGGGATAATGGGGTATATGTTGATATCAATGGAGATACAAATCCTATTAGCCCATTTCAAACTCTTTTAGTTAGGTCTAATAATAATACTCTAAATCTAAAACTAAGATCTGAAAATCCAGCTAATATTTTAATAGCAAAGGTATATATATAATTAAGCATAGAAGAGCATTTGCTGTATTTTAGATATTATGTCTTTGTTTATTGATATACAGGAATAACAATAAAAGCAATAAAATAATTAAAAAACGAACATGACTGTTCGCTGTAATTATTTTATTGCTTTTTATATTTGTACGTGATATGATATAGGATACGCAATAAATCAAAAAATAATCATATATTATTATCATAACACATTTTAAAAGGTGTGTCAATAGGATATTGAAAAAAATAAAAATAATTTAGCATAGGAGGAGATTTATTTTGTTATTCGAAATAACTAGCTTAGGTTCATCCTTGATACTAAAACAAGCTGTGGCAGAAATAGAAAGATGTAATGATTTTACTGCTCAGTTTAGGCTGACTTTATCCCATCATGATGCTGTTGAACTAGTTGAAACCCGTGCTCTGGCATTAAAAACCAATGGTCGGATTGAATTTGGAGGAGGCTCCATCAACAAGATAATTAAAGAATTTTGTGATTCTCCTCATATTTCTATGTATAACTATGCTGAAACACTTCACGAACTTACGGAAATCTTTTATTTTTATAAAAATGAAACACTTGATTTGATGAACGATGATGAATTGATAAAATTTATGAAGAATAGCTTTGATGGAAAATGTCAGGGATCATTGGAGTTACTTTCAGAAAGAGAACTTGCTAATATGGCTCATAACTTAAGATATGGATATCCTCCGGATTATTCGGAGGATTTGGAAGAATATGAGGAGGATGAATATGGTGAATATTAAAAATCGACATATCATTGATAGTAATAATTTGAATGAAGAATCGTATTTTATTTCGATTCTGCAAGAGGCATATGCTTGTGGGCTTTTATATGATTCAGATATTGAAAATATTCAGTTGCAATGCATTGATTTTTTAGCATATAAAAGTGAGAATTATAATGGTGGCGAAAGTAGTTCCATAAGAGTAGAGGTTGCTGAAAATATAATGAAATCCAATCTGTACACAATAGGACTATATTTAAAATCATTACCTGATGCTGACAGTGCGGTTAGTGAACTCAAATCAACAAGGATTGATGAAATTTATAAGAAGGGGAGAGATTTGATTGATGAGAAAATTCGTACTGTAAAACATATCTACAAGCTGGCTAAAAAGAATAAGGTTTTTACATTAAATTACACTTATAATGCAACCCTTGATGATGATGGAATAGGAATTTTTTTTAGGTCATATAATCCAGATTATGAGGCTCATGAGACTCCTGCATCAATAGATTATCAGCTCTGTAATCCAGTGATTAATTTGGAGGGGATTGAATTTATTCACAAATATCTTGAGGGTTTGCTTATTGAAAATGAGTTTTGTAGAAATTTTGATACACAAGATATTCACTATCTTCTTTATGGATATGACGAAGGATATAAAGATTTGCTAATTAATATCTTTGAACATGTATTGACGGCGGGGCTAGGGTGCTTGCTTGCCAATAAAAGTATTAAAAAATTGGATATTTCAAAAGATGAAATTCAATTTTTAAATAGAGAGCTATCAAAGGATACTAATTATTCACTTGCCTTGAAGATTCAAAATGCGGCTAAAAAATTAATTGAAAAGATGAATATTACAAATCCTTTAGTTCAAGAGTATATTGAAAGAAGCTTACACAAAGTCACATCTAATATTGCCTATGGAATTAAGACAAATGCTTTGGATAAAGTATTTGTAACTCCAATTAATCCTGACTTGAAGCCGAAGATCAAGTTTTCATCTGGTGTAAAGATGGAGGATGAAGATTATAGAAAATTAATTAATCAATTATTAGTCTGTGAATATTCATTGAATAAGATTGCAATTATAAAAGAAAACGTAGAGTCATTTAATGATTTAGAAGATATACTTTTTGATGCAGAATTAAATGGAGAAGAGAAAGCTCTAGTCTTTGATATACTTGAAGATATTGAAGTCGCTGCACTCATTAAGCGTCATCCATTCAAATCGGATATTCAAGCTATAGATTTATCTGAGGCTGAACATGAGCTACGGTTAGATTTACAAAAGTATATAGATAACCTTTCAACAGATAGAAAAGGACGGATTTTTAAAATGGTGAATGTCCTTATTGATGGATAATCTTTTTATGTGGAATGAGAATACAATTAAATCTGGTTGTTTCAGTCAACTCTTTACTAAGGCTCATGGAGTTTGGTATCAAAATATTGAAGAGTATGCAATAAATGTCAGACCCTCAAAATCAACTGTAAATCCTCTGAGCTTTTAATAACAGAAAGTTATAATTAAAGCAAGAGGTGATTAGATGAAGGAAATAAATATTGTAAAAACACTAATAGTTAAGAGAAAAGAAAAAGGCATTACTCAAGAAGAATTAGCAAAGTATATCGATGTTTCAAAGGCCTCTATTTCTAAATGGGAAACAGGACAAAGTTATCCCGATATTACTTTTTTACCACTACATGTATATTATTTCAAAGAAATATTGAAGGAAAATAATTATAATTAAAAATAAAATGGGAGATAAGAAGAATATTTATTTAATTTGATTCCATTATGTAATTATTATGTAATTTTTTTGTAAATACTCCTAGATTTCTTAGTTATATAATAAAGTTAATTCAATAAAAAAGGAGAATAAAAAATGAGACAGAAAATAAGAAGAATTGCTTCAGTTACATTAGGTTTTACTATAGCTATTGCACCACTACCACAAGCATCACTGGGATATTTGAGTGGAATTACAGCTATGGCAGAACAGACTAAAGCAAGTGACAGATTACAAAGCTCAATATCTGCAATTATTAATAAAAATGATAAAAGCTACGATTATATAAAAGATAATAAATATATGAATTTAGCTAATGAGTTAGGAGTTAATCTTTTAACAAAATATAGTAAGGAAAATGAGAGAAAAATAAGTAAACATTTTAATATAGGTAATTTAGATGGGGATAACATTCCTGAAATTATAGTGTATGAGCAAAGAGATTTCAGCAACATGGATGATGAAGGGACATTAGTATTATATAAATATAAAGATGGTGAGTATAAGGAAATAGATAGAGTTTCTATGAATTATGATAATGGAGTTGAAAATATAATTATAGGAGAAGGAAAAACAGGAAAAAATGCGATTTTTATAAATTCCAATGTAGGAGCACATTCAGGACAATTTTATCTTTTTACTCTTGAGAATGATAAATTAGTTAATAGAATAAGCTCTAAAAAAGCAAATCTTTTATCAGTATATCCAGATGGTGAGATAAAAGATATTGATAAGGATGGGATACTTGAATTTTCCATACAAGAAATTGATCCTGAATCTGCGGATAGCAGTTCTGTCAACTCAGAAAAGATTAATATATGGTATAAATGGGATGGAAAAGATGGAGTTAATTTTGTGAAATATGAGAAGGTAGGAGAACCTAAAGAAGAAAAAACAGATAAAAAAATAGTATCTAATTATAATGAATTTATAAATAAAGGGAATTTATCAAAAGCATTTGATTATTTAAATGAAAATAAAGATAAACTTTCTATAAGAGATAATAGTGAAGGGATTAGGACATACTTGTCAGCTTTAAATGAAGAACTTAGTTCAATGAATACTACCTTTAATAAATATCAGGAAAGATATAAAATGTTTGAAAATCAAGGCATCATGAAAACATATAAATTAAAAGCCACTGATTTAAATGATGTAAACATTATTGAAAATGCTTCTGTTTTTTCAAAGGAAAAAGATTTGAAAGAATTACTTCTAAATGCCAACAGTATGGGATTAAAAGTGGCTACGGCCGAAGGAAGTTACTATTTTGTTATAGGTTACGAGAAGTTTTTAAATTTTAGTGACTTTGTAAGTAGTGAGATTAGTGATTATTTAAAGATATTTGCAGCAGAATCTAATAAACCAGGACTTTCTGAAGAATATGTTAAAATACCATTAGATGAAATGGCTTCAAGAATTGCAGCTATGGAAGAGTTTATGTTGATGTATCCTTATTCTAAGTATTTACCAGAAGTTAATCAAATGCATGAATGGTACTTGAGAGGCTATATTTTCTCGACCCACGATCTTACAACTCATAAGGTGAATTCTGATACTCTTAAAAGTTATAATAAGGCAATGAAAGATTATGAGTATTTAATATTACACGATATATTGAAGACTTATACAGAAGAAGTAGCCAAAAATGGTAATAAAGTTACAGAGGATTTAATAGATAAGATGAACCAAATAATAAATGAAGATGAGATAATAGAACTTAAATCAAATACAATAGATTTTTCAGGTATTAAATATAAATCTTCCGAAACTGAAAGAAATGAAAAATTAGAAAAAGCTATTATTGATTATTTAGAGTATGATAAAAATCAAGATGGAAAGATTGCATATTCTTATAATTATATTGATCTTAATGGAGACGGTAAAAAAGAAATCTTCGTTTACTTATTAGGAGAATCTGTATCAGGTTCAGGTGGATCTACAGCTTTAATAATTGAGGAAGAAAGTTATGAAGTAATATCTAAATTCACATTAGCAAGAAATCCAATTATAATAAGTGAAGATAAAATAAATGGTTGGAATGATATTATAATGCAGGTAGCAGGTGGAGGGACAGAATTTTCTTATGCCAGAATGAAATTTGATGGAAAAAAATATCCATCTAATCCTTCGATGGTGCCTAAAGTGGAGGAAAAAGTTGTAAAAGGTACAGCTATTATTTCCAATATTCTATCTATAGAAGATGGGATAGAAATTAAATAGATTAATTTACTTAATTATCTTACATTAGATGTTATTAGTGGGATGGAAATGTTAGAAAATTAATAAATCATATTTACTTTAATTATAATATAGAATATAATACACATAATAATTGAAATACGAAGAAAAGGAAAGTAGCTTTAAGAATGCTTTTACAGAGAGCTCCTAGTTGGTGAGAAGGGGCAAAGAAGATTAAAGTGAAAATGGCCTTGGAGTTGTGCACCGAGATCGTAAGATTTAGGCTGCAACGGGTTCACCCGTTATAGTGATAGAGTATAATCACATTGCTTGTGACGTACTTGATGAGACTTATATCGTGAGATATAGGTAAATTAGGATGGTAACGCGAAGTTAAACTCTCGTTCCTAAGATTATTTCTTAGGTTCGGGAGTTTTTTATATTTATTAAAAAATAATAGGAGGGAAAATTATGAGGATTTTTATAGGAGGAGCATGGCCATATGCCAATGGATCATTGCATATAGGACATATAGCTGCATTATTACCAGGAGATGTTATAGCAAGATATTTTAGAGTCAAAGGTGAAAATGTATTGTATGTATCAGGAAGTGATTGCCACGGTACACCAATATCCATAAGAGCTAAGAAAGAAAATGTATCTCCCAGAGAAATTACTGATAAATATCATAATGAATTTAAATATTGCTTTGATAGGTTGGGATTTTCTTATGATATATATTCTAGGACTGATGATGAATATCACAGGAAAGAGGTTCAGAATATTATCAGCATATTATATGATAATAATTTGATATATGAAAAAGAAGTAGAGCAGTTATTTTGTGAAAAGTGTACTCAATTCTTGGCTGACAGATTTGTGGAGGGTATTTGTCCAGTGTGTAAAAGTATTGCTAGGGGGGATCAATGTGATGCTTGCTCCACTATTTTAGAGCCGCTTGAGCTTGGAGACAGAAAATGCAAACTTTGTGGAAGTGAGCCAATAATTAAAAATGTAAAACAATTATTCTTTAGACTATCAAAGTTTGAAAATGAAATATGGAAGTATTTAGATAAAAGTAGGGGAGATTGGAGAATAAATGCAGTTAATAATACAGAAAGATATTTAAATGAAGGCTTGCAGGATAGGGCTATATCAAGGCAGCTTTCATGGGGGATAGATATACCGATTAAGGGTTATGAAGATAAAAAGGTATATGTATGGATAGATGCAGTATTAGGTTATTTAACTGTAAGCAAAAAATGGGGATTAGAAAATCATAGGAACTGGGGAGAATTTTGGGATAGTAAAACTATAGCTTATTATGTTCACGGAAAAGATAATATTCCGTTCCATACAATAATTTTACCATCGTTGTTAAGCGGTGTTGGGGCTGATAAATTTCCAAACAACATAATTTCAAGTGAGTATGTTAATCTAGAAGGAAAGAAAATATCAACCAGTAATAATTGGGCAGTATGGATTCCAGATGTTATTGAAAAATATAATATTGACTCATTGAGATATTTCTTTATAGTAAATGGCCCTGAAAAAAGAGATACTGATTTTTCTTGGAGAGAATTTGTTAATAAGAATAATGGAGAATTGTTGGGGGTATATGGTAATTTAGTAAACAGAACCTTAGTATTTGTGGAAAAATACTTTAATGGTGAGATACTAAAAGGAGAGCTGGATTATAATATAAGAACAGATATTGATATTTTATATAATGAGGTTGGAATTCTCATAGAGCGTGGAAATTTAAAAGTATCAATAGAAAAAATATTTGATTTTATTAGAAGTATAAATAAATATTTTGATGAGACGGCTCCTTGGATTACAATCAATACAGATAAAATTCAATGTACCAATACCATTTATAATTGCTTAGTAGCCATAGTAAATATAGCTAATTTGCTTCATCCATTTTTGCCTTTTTCATCAGATAAGGTTAAGTATTGGTTAAATTGCGATTCAGATACTTGGGAGTATTTAGATGTAAAAATAGGGAGTGCAATAGGTGAATTTAATATTTTATTTGAAAGGTTAGATAAAAATATAATAGAGGAAGAGCTAAGTAAATTAGGCCGTTATTAAGTTAGAGTCATAGTTATATTGGCTATACTTTCTTAGAAATATGAAGGATATGCTGAGAGATCAGAATAAGAAATTGCTCCAAAATATGAATTTAGGTTTACTCTTTGAAGCAAGCCTAAATTCATACTTATTATCTAAAAAGGTATAATTTTAAGATGGAAGAGAATGCAGCTAATATTCTAGCTTGTATACAATCTCGCCTTCAACAACTCTGCCGTCTGGTGTAAATCCCATGCTTTCATAAAGTGCTTTTGCCCATTCATTTTCAGGTTCAAAGCTAATGAAGATAACATGGTGCTTTTTGTCTTCCTTAATCCTATTTATAAGCAATTCCATTGCCTGTCGTCCATATCCTTTTGACTGATATTTGATGTCAATCATAATTCTATAAATCCAGTATTCCTTGTCAATGCTGTCTATACAGTACATGAGAAAGCCTATGGGGGTTTCATCATTATATATGGCTAGAGGTATACATTCTGGCTGTACTTTTGATTGAGCAATTGAAAAGGTATTAGATGCCACAAATTCTTCTTGTTGTTTTGTTACCTTAAGTTTTATAATTTCCCAAAAATTCTCTGAATCAATGTTTATTAATTTTAACATATAATTACCTCCGTAGTATATAAATGATTTGAAACTTATGCAAATTTTCCAGTACTGTATTATCCAATTTTTTCCTCATCAATCATTATATCACACTTTTTTAGCGGGATATATTCTAAAATTAAAGCTGAAAAAGGTTTTTGAGGGGATATATTACCCTAAGACCTTTTTTATTATATAATAAAGGTAAATTAATTATTTATTATAGAGGTGAAATTATTGAAGAAAATTTTATTAATTGAAGATGATGAAAACATATCCTTTGGAATAAAGACATATTTGGAGAAAAAGGATTTTCAGGTGGAGATAGGAGATACCTTAGCCAAAGGAAAAGAAAAGTTTAAATTAAGCTATGATTTAATTATCCTTGATATGAATCTGTCAGATGGAATTGGATATGAATTTTTTTCCTTTGTAAAATCTAAATCTCATATTCCAATAATTTTTCTCACAGTAAGAGATGAAGATGAGGAAATAGTTAAGGGCTTAGACTTGGGAGCAGATGATTATATTACTAAACCATTTAAGTTATCCATATTAGAATCAAGAATAAATACAGTTTTAAGACGAGTGAAAAGAGATAATATTGTAGATGATATATTGTTTTGTAAGGAGTTAAAGCTGATAAAATCTCAAACTAAGGTTTATAAAGATAACGAGGAAATCAATATAACTGGTAGGGAATATAAATTGCTTGAAATGTTTATGGAAAATCAAAATCAAACCTTAACAAGAGAACGCATTTTAGAAAGGCTCTGGGATATTGAGGGGGATTTTGTTAATGACAATACCCTTACAGTTACAATCAAAAGATTAAGGGAAAAGGTTGAAGGTGATTATAACAAACCTAAAATCATAAAAACAATTAGGGGAATAGGATATAGGATGGGGAATGAAGATGAGTAGCTCAAGAAAAGATTTATCTTATAAAGCAGGAATATCAATTTTTATTTTATTGCTATCATTTATATTCTGTATTTTAATCTATAATTTGCTGGGACATATGTTATTTGAAAAATTATCAACTGTAATAGGAGTCGTAGCTGAGAGTTCAAAGGATATGGAAATATTGGCTATGAGCCAATTGAAATCTGAAGATAGTCAATATATTGCTATCGGAAAAGAAGTCCTGAAAAGATATGGATATAGTTCAACTAAGTTTATATTTTTAAAGGATAAGAAAACTGTTATTTACATAAGTTTTTTATTTTCTATACTGGTTGGTTCTATGGTTTATATCAATATGAGGATATTAAGCAATAACAGAAAGAGAAATATAGAAAAATTGAAGAATTATCTTGAAAGGACAAATAAGGGAGAGTATTCCTTAAATCTAAATATTGATGAAGATTTTACTATTCTTTCTGATGAATTATATAAAACTGTTGTCAGCTTGAGGGAATTAAGGGAGCAAGCCGTACAAGATAAGATTAATTTAAAAGATAATATTGCAGATATATCACATCAATTGAAAACTCCAATTACCTCTATTAATATAATGGCTCAATTAATGGAAAGCAATGAGCATAATAAGGAAACTCAAGAATATATTCAGAGGTTAAATAAACAGATAATAAGATTGGAAAGTTTGACTAATTCCTTACTTACTATGTCAAAATTAGATGCAGATACAATCGAATTTAAAAAAGAGATTATAAACATTAAAAATATAGTAGACCTAGCTATAGAGCCTATTATGCCCTTAATAGAAAAAAAGAATATAGGATTGAATATAATAGGACAAGATATATCAATAAAGGGAGATGCCTACTGGCTAGGTGAAGCTTTTCTAAATATTATAAAAAATTCCGCTGAACATTTAGAAGCTAATGGAAAGATAGATATTTTTCTTGAAGCTAATCCCGTATTTACAGAGGTGAAGATTGAGGACAATGGAAATGGATTTTCAAAGGAGGATTTGCCTTATATTTTCAAAAGATTTTATAAAGGCAAAAATTCTGATAAAGATAGCGTTGGAATAGGCCTTTCTATGGCGAGGACTATTGTTGAAAAACATAGTGGAGAAATTTCAGCAGAAAATAAGGTTGAAGGTGGAGCGAGATTTAAGGTTAAATTCTATCAAAAAATATAAAATGTCACTTAAATGTCACATTAAGAATATAAAATTATAACCATAAGGAGGAATCAAAATGGAAATATTGAGAACGGAAAGCTTGACAAAATCTTATGGTAAAGGAGAATCAAAGGTTATAGCACTTAACGATGTGACTTTTGCTGTCTCAAGAGGACAATTTTTATCCATTATAGGTGCCAGTGGTTCAGGTAAATCTACTTTGCTTCATATATTAGGAGGAGTTGATAGACCTACAAAGGGTAAGGTATTCATAGAGGATGGAGAGATTTCGGCATTAAAAGAAAATGAATTAGCATTATTTAGAAGAAGAAAGGTTGGACTTATATATCAGTTTTACAATCTTATACCAACAATTGATGTAAAGAAGAATATTTTGCTTCCTTTACTATTGGATGGAAGAACACCGAATATGAAACATTTTAGTGAGATAGTAGAGATATTGGGCTTGGACAATAGATTGACACATTATCCAGGAGAATTATCAGGAGGACAGCAACAAAGGGTTGCTATTGGAAGGTCTTTGATTTATCGTCCGGCAATTATTTTAGCTGATGAACCTACAGGAAATTTAGATAGGAAAAATTCTAATGAAATTATTGAGTTGCTGAAGCTATCAAACAAGAAATATAAACAAACAATAATATTGATAACCCACGATGAAAAGATGGCATTGGAAACAGATAGGATAGTTACTATGGAAGATGGTAAGATAGTTTCAGATGAGGTGATTAGGCAATGAAAATCCTCATGGAATATACTTGGAATAGCTTAAAGAAGAATAGGAAAAATACCATATCTATAATGATTGCCGTTACTATAGCAACTATTTTGCTTAGTACAATGGTATTAGCTACTTATATGAACTGGAATCATGATATTAATAAAGCTATATTGCGGAATGGAAACTATCACGGATCTTTTTATAGCGGTATTGATAAATCTCAAATTCCATATTTAAAGGAAAATCAAAAAGTGGATGAGGTATACTTAAGGTCCGAATATTACAGTGGTAAAATCGATACTAAAAGACCCTATTTTAATATTTCATATCTCAATAAAGAATATTGGGAAAACATGTATGAAAAGAATTTTATATTAGAAGGAAGAATCCCAGAGAAATCCGATGAAATTGTAGTTATTGGAAATTTTTTAAAGGAAAATCCCCAATATAAAATAGGGGATAAAATCAAGGTGAATTTAGGATATAGGGAAAAAGAAGGAAAAAATATAGACCCATTTGATTTTATTGGGGAGGGCGAAACATTTATAGGTGGTAAAGAGAAAGAGTATACCATAGTCGCTGCTATTTCTGGAAAAAGCTTATCATATGAGCCATATTATGGAGGATTAGGTTTTTTAGATGAAGATTCAATAGATGAAGATATGAAACTTTTTCCATTTTTAAGGATGGAAAATCCTAGAAGTATATATAAGGATCTGCCTGAGATTGGTAGAATGTTAGGATTTGCAAAGGGAGAGGCAGAGGATTCTCATGACTATTATGGTTCATCTTATAATTTATACTATCTAAGGCTGCAAGGAATATTTCCGCCTTCTCTTAATTTATGGGAAAGAGTCCCTGAATCTACGCTTATATTTTCTATTTTTATATTATTCGTCATACTATTATTTGTCATAATAATCTATAATGTTTTTACAGTATGGTCTAATAATAGGTTACGACAATTGGGGATACTAAAAAGTATAGGTGCAACTCCAAAACAGATAAAATCAACCATCGTATTAGAAGCTATTTTTATTTCAATAGTACCAATAATTATAGGTGTTATCTTAGGTCATCTGTTCTGTTATATAATAATAGATATAGTGAACAGTATGATACAAAGTATTAATCTTGATATGAATGGAAGTATGTTTAATCTAGTATTTAAAACATCTCCTATAGTGATTGGATTAATTTTGATTTTATCGTTTTTAGCTATTTTAATATCAATTAGCAGACCTGCCAAAAAATTAAGTAAAATATTACCCATTGAGGCTATCAAATATGGTGGTTTAGATTATGAGCATCTTAGAAAAAAGAAAAGAAAAGTGAATAACTATAGTCCTAGTAATATAATATCTAGTTTAGCTAAAGATTTTTTGGATGGAAATAAGAAAGCCTTTAAAACTACAATAATATCTATAACCATTAGCTTTGTTATAATGTTTGTTTTTCTTACATTTAGAAGCTTGAATCAAGCAATTACAGATTTAGACACTGAGGAATACTATTACTCTATGCAAACACGAGTCTTAACTAGAGAGCCTGCTGATGAAAATATATTTAAGGAAATTAGAAAGATAGATGAAGTAAATGAAAGTATTACGTATAAAAATCTGTATCTATATTCTAAGGCGAAATTAGAATATGAGTCGGATGGGTTTAAAGATGTAGGCGGATTTGAAGGTATAGATATTAAAAAATATCCTATTAATAAATTAGAAGATGGATATGAGATACCCGTAGTATTGACAGGTATTGAAAATGAGGATTTTAATCGATATATTAAGTCTCAAGGAGAAGAACCAGAAGAATACTATAATAGAGAAAGGCCAAAAGCTATTCTTTTAAATTTAGTGAAGGAGGATATAAATCAACCACTTGCTAGAACAAAGTTTATACCATATTTTCATGAGAAGGTAAATAATATATCAATTAGTGAATATGAAAATCAAAAGGGATATAATTTTCATATAGATATAGGACTTCAAACTTCTGTAAAACCGATAAAAGACTATAATTTACAAGATTATCGTATATATTTATTCATGCCTAAAGAAGTTCTTAATTCTATAATGGAAAATTTTGATTTGCCGGGAGATTATAGTCATTCGGAGAGAATTAACTTATTAGTAGATGAAAAGGATATTAATAGTGTTAAAGAAAAAATTAAAGATATTATGAAATATTATTTATCAGAAGATGATTATTATATCTGGAATATATTAGATGATGAAGCAGAGCAAAAAATGATGAATAAATTGGTTTACCTAATTATATTCTCTATTATATTTTTTCTAGGTATTATAGGTGTATCCAATGCATATTCCAGTATAAATAATAATTTAAGAAATAGGAGACGGGAATTTGCTATGTTGAAGTCTATGGGTATTACGAAAAGTGATTTAAATAAAATGTTAAGATTAGAAGGAATTTATTACAGCATATATTCCTTTATAATATCAATTCCTATATCTTTGATTTTTTTAGTATTTGTAGTTAAGATAAACAAAGCATTTAATTTTAAAGATTTAATAATGTTTTTAAATTATAAAATTATAGTTGGATATGTTATTGCAATATTTATTAGCATATATTTAGCATACTATTTTGGGATTAAGAAAGTGGAAAAAGATGAGATAGTAACTGTCTTAAAAGATGAGAGTATATAGATTCTATAGTAATTGTATGTTCTTCTGATGAAATTATTAAGTTTTTAAAAGACTTATTAGACATTAACAGGTACAAAAGAGTGTTTATGATTTGGGACAATGCTAGAATTCATACTTCAAAAGCTGTTGAAGAGTTTATCAATCAACATGAAGATGCATTATTTATATTGAATCTTCCACCATATTCACCAATGTTAAATCCGCAAGAAAATATTTGGAAAAAGTTTATTTCAGACTATTTTAATCATGCAAATTCTAACAAGACTGAAACTAAATCTCTTGTTAATGCTAGGTCTTATTATAAATAGTTTAATTTTGAATTTGTTTATCTATAATAAAAAAATTTAATGCTATAGTTTAAGGAGAGATAAAAATGAAAAAACTGATGATTATAATTTTAACCGTTTTATTATGTGCTTTTCCAGTGGTTCATGCCAGTGAAATTACGGAAAGGGAAGAAAATTTAGATTTTTTGTATGAAACATTAAAAGGAAGTCATCCTAATATATTTTATAGCACATCAGAAAAAGAATTTATAGAGAAAAAAGCTGAGATTAAAAAGAATGTAAATGAAAAGTCAAATGTGGAGTATGTCCTTGATTTACAAAGCTTAGTAGCTATGGTTAATGATTCGCATACAAATGTGAATATAGGCCATGCTTTGAAAGATGTACATATCTATCCGTTTAGCATCAGACATATTGAAACATGGGTGCTTGATGTTATTGAAACAGAATATGAAGAATATCTTGGCTGGGAAATTGTGGATTTAAATGGATATGATATGGAAACTGTAAAAAATAAAATGGCGCCTATTATCAGCCATGATAATGATGTGTGGCTTCAAAGACAATTAAGACAATTTATCAACGTCAAAGAAATTCTTGATTATGTAGGTATTATAAAAGATGATGAATTAGAAATAACAGTAAAGAAAGAAAATCAGGAAAAAACAATTTATCTTCATACTGTAGATACTTCAGCGGATATGGTAGATGTGGTATATTTAGCCCAAAAACGTATACAAGAGCCAAAAACAACTAAGGATAAATCTAAAATTTATTTTTCTATGCCATTAGATGGAAATGTTTATTATATTCAATATAATGCTTGTCAAGAAGATAAAAACTTGCCCATGGAAACATTTAGTTTAAATGTTCAAAAGGATTTAGAAAGCAATGACTATCAAACTGTTGTTATTGATTTAAGAAATAATACAGGCGGCTCTGATGGGGTGATTATGCCTTTATTATATGTATTAACCGAATATCAAAACAATAATGATGTAGAAATAGTAGGTCTTATTGGTGAAAATACATTTTCTTCCGCTACAATAAATGCCATGATGATAAAAGAAATGGGTGGTATTTTAATGGGGACTTATAGTGGTGGAAGTGTTGACCATTATGGTGCTGTAAATCAATTTCAATTGCCTCAATTGAATATACAAGTAGGTCACTCTACAAAATATATAGAAATTGATAGTTTATTTGACAGTGGTATTCCTTATGGTATTGAGCCTATTAAACCTGATATTATAATGGAACAAACTTATGATGACTATATGCAAGGTATAGATACGGCAGTTCATTACATTGAAAATAATTCAGGAAAGTTGCAGGCTAGAGAGGATAAAAACTTATATATTTCACGAGGAAGATTGGCTTACTTATTACATGAGATATCTCTTGAAAATAATGAATCTTTAGAATATGCAAAAGAAACACCTAAAGATATTTTTTTCTTCACTTATTATGAAGAGGCTAGTCGTTGGGCAGTAAAAAACAATATAATAGTAGGAAAATCATCCAATGTTTTTGCGCCCTCTGATTTATTAACAAGAGAAGAATTGGCTGTTGTACTGGACAGATTTGTGTCTTATTTAAACATGGAACCAGCAGAAAAGCAACAACTTTCATATAAAGATGAAAAAGATATTAGTATATGGGCAAAAGATAGTGTAGAAAAAATAGTAAATATGGGTTATTTAGAACTAGAAAATGAAAAATTTAATCCAAAAGGTAATACTACCATAGAGAAAGTAGAAAGTATATTAGAAAATATTAAGGAAAATAAATAATACACATAAAAAGAGGCTGTCTCAAAATAGAAAATAATTAATGAGGTAAGGCAGCAAAAAAAAATATCAAAAAATATAAAAACGGATTCCGCAGAATCCGTTTTTTGTGTATAATTATTTTTTAAAATTAGTGCTGTTTTTTATTTATATCATATCAAGTAAATCTATGTTTAAACATATGATTATAAGTATGATATAATATTATCAGAATATAAAAAATAGTTATGATAATATTATAATTAACTTAAATTAACTTGCATAAAAGTGAGGTGCTAATATGGAAGATACTAAGGGAAATAATTCTGATAAAGGCAAGGTTAATATGTGCCTAAATTTAGAAAGAATCAAAGACATATTTAATTCATTAGATGTTGGCGTTCATGTAGTAGATGGAAAAGGAATAACAGTTTTATATAATAAAATCTGCGAAGAAATTGAGGGAATCTCAGAGGATTGGATTGTTGGGAAGGATATGAAGAAACTTGTCCATGATGGAGTTTATTCTGAATCAGTTGCTTTGGAAGTTATAGAAAAAGGACAGAAGACTGCAAAGACACAGAAGGTAAACGGAAGATACATTTTTTCAACAGGTATACCTATTTATGAAAATGGAGAGTTAATAAATGTTGTTGTATCTGTTATGGATATGACTAGTCTTGAAAATTTAAAGCTTCAATTTAATGAATTAAAAAGTGTTAATGTGAGAATGCAAAAAGAATTAGATATACTTAATGCAATAGATGGACAAAATGATTCTATTATATCTAAAAGTAAGGAGATAGAGAACATAAAGATTTTAGCACTTAGAATTGCAAAGGTAGACTCCACAGTATTAATAGAAGGAGAATCGGGTGTTGGTAAGGGCATTTTTAGTAAATATATACATGAACATAGTAATAGAAAGAATGGTCCATTTGTTAAAGTAGACTGTTCATCTTTGCCTGAAAGTTTAATAGAATCAGAATTATTTGGATATGAGGAAGGGGCATTTACAGGTGCTAAAAAGGAGGGGAAGGTTGGATTAATCCAATTGGCAAATGAAGGAACTCTGTTTTTAGATGAGATCGGAGAATTGCCATTAAATTTACAAGTAAAACTTTTAAATTTAATTCAAGATAAAGTATTTCAAAAAGTAGGCGGAACAAAAAATATATCTATTAATACAAGAATTATAGCTGCAACTAATAAAGATCTATATACTATGGTAGAAGAAGGCACATTTCGTAGGGATCTGTATTATAGACTAAAGGTTATACCGATAGTGATTCCGCCTCTTAGGGAAAGAAAGACAGATGTTGTACCTTTAGTTAATTTTTTCCTTAAGAAATTTAATGACCATTATAATTATGAAAAAATCATTTCTGCAAAAGCTATGAATTTACTAATTAATTACGATTGGCCCGGAAATGTAAGGGAGCTGCAGAATGAGATTGAAAGGCTTGTAGTTACATCGGAATCTGAAGTGATTAGTGAAGTAGACGTTTTATATGGAGACATTGGCAAAACAAGGTCAATGGACATAGATGAGAATAAACTCTTTAAAGAAAATGTTTATAGCTATGAAAGGGCTTTATTAGAAGATTATATTTATAGGACTAGTGATATACATGAACTTAGTCAGAAAACAGGGTTGGAGGTTAGCACCCTGAGAAAAAAAGCAAAGAAATTAGAAGTTGATCTTAATTTCCAAAAGAGAAAAAATTCCTAAATGAGAGGAAAAAAATCTTCAATTGGTTTTTAATAGTTTCCCTTTGTATTTAGAGGTTTTTAACTTATTATTAAATTTAGAAAGGAAAAAAATCACTTTTAAACTCATTCTAATTGGGTGTAAATTATAGTTGATTCAATATAATAAATCATTATTATTGATTTGATAGAAAATATAAAATAAAAAGCATTAGATAAAATTAGAGATTTCCTATGAATCAAGTATAATTAATGAAAAATAAAACTTACTTTAACTATTTTTTGAAAAGTTACAAGTAAGTTTTATTTTTTGGCATAATACTTGCTTAATATATTATATGTAATGTAGTTTCTGAATATTTTTCTTGGATTTGGGGTAATGAACAAAATCAAGAGGAAAATCCTAAGCAAATTATACCAATAAAAATGCTAAACTGCATTATATATTAGATATATGGAGGTGTCAAGATTGTTTATTGACAAAAGCTTAAAACAATATGCATTGGATACTAAGAGCAGTGATCCTACACCTGGTGGCGGAAGTGTATCAGCTTATGTTGGAACATTAAGTTCAGCCTTGACAAGCATGGTTGGAGGATTAACATTTTCTAAGAAAAATTATTCGGAATTACCAGAAGATGTAAGGTCTAAGATGGAGTCTAATGCTAAAGAATTAGAAGGATTATTTGAAGAATTAGCAAATGACGTAGACAAGGATACAAATGCTTTTGATAAGGTAATGGAAGCGTTTAAGATGCCAAAGGAAACTGATGAAGAGAAAAAAGCTAGATCCCAAGCAATTCAAGAAGGATATAAAATTGCATTAGAAGTTCCATTAAAATGTGCTGAAAAATGTCATAGGATTCTGGAATTACAAGATGTATTTGCCGAATATGGAAATGTAAATGCTATAACAGATATAGGAGTAGGTGTATTACTTGCTTACTCAGGCTTAGAAGGTGCGTTATTAAATGTTACGATTAATCTAGGAAGTATAAAGGATGAGGAATATCAAAAGAATATTTCTGAAAAAGTATCTAGCTTATTAAGTTCAGCTAAGAATTTAAAAGAAAAATCCTTAGAAACTGTATATAAAAGGCTTAACGGCTAAGAACATTTACTATAACTACTTTATTGAGGAGAGAGGATATGGAAAATAAATATATTTTAGCTGTACCTAATTTTAGTGATGGCAGAAGACAAGAGGTAATTGATGCGATTTCTGGTACTATAAAGAATAAAGAAGGAGTAAAGCTTGTTACTTGTGAACCAGAACATGATTTTAATAGAACAGTTCTAACAATTATTGGTGAACCAGCTCCACTTAAAGAAGCTTTACTAGAAATGGCTGCAAAATCATATGAGTTAATTGATATGACAGTACAAGAGGGAACACATCCAAGAATTGGTGGACAAGATACTATTCCATTATTCCCATTAATGAATACAACAGTAGAAGAATGTAAAGAATTAGCAGAAGAAATCGGAAAAGAATTGTTTGCAAAATTCCAAGTGCCAATTTTCTTCTCTGGAGAAAATGCTAGAACCGAAGATAAGAAGAGTATTTCCTTTATTAGAAAAGGACAATATGAGGGATTAAAAGCTCTACTAGAAGATAATAATCATCCAGATTATGAATCAAGAAAGCCAGATTTATCAGTAGATGGAAAATTAAGCCCAAAATATGGGGCAACTATTGTATCAGCAGATAAAGAGGGGCTAACTGCATATAATGTTTTCTTAGGAACAGAGGATTTAAGCATAGCTAAACAAATAGCAAAAGCAGTAAGAGGACCAAGTGGTGGATTCTCAACAATAAGAGCTGTAGGAATTAAATTCCCAGAAAGAGAAGGAGTAGTTGTGTCAATGAATATGTTTGACTGTGCAAATACTCCGCTTTATAGAGCTTTCGAATTAGTTAAACTTGAAGCTCAGAAATATGGTGTGGCAGTAACAGGTTCAGAACTTGTAGGACCAGTTAAATTAGAATATTTACTAAATAATTTAAATCATTATTTAGGCTTACAAGGATTAAAACAAGAGCAAATATTAGAAACTCATTTAATGGGTTAATATAATTTTAGGACTGTCTATTTAATGAAATTGAATAGCAGTCCTATTTATATTTAACAGCTATGAAAATTCGTAGCTAGCAGAATGTACAAGGGAAAAATTTATATAGTAAAAAGAGAAGCTTCTAAAATTTGATCCTTAATAAAAGGATGGCTTATTGGTAGTGAGGCCGATTTTTATTAATTTTTAAACTAGATAAATAAAATAATTAACTTTAAAATATTTTATGGAAGATGAAATTAGAATTTTTAAAAAACTTATAAATGGGTTGACAGATAAATAAATTTATTGTAAGCTATATCAAACAATTGAATAAGGCCTCACTTTTACAAGTGAGGTAGAGGCGCGATATTTAACAGTCTTTAGTTGAGCATGAGAAAGCAAAGATGCTAAGGAGAAGGAAATGTTGCCGAAGCTTGTAATATTCTCAGTATTACTTGCTGGGTCTGCAGTTAAGAGCTGCAGGACTGTCTCAATAAACTTTCCCAGTTTATTGAGTTGTGCTATCTCATTTTGGGAAAAGGAGGGGAATTAGGTATTACTATGTCTATTAGGACCTGAGTCTATCTCAGGTCTTTTTGTTGTCAAAAATAGCATGACTCGTATAACAAGTGGCAAGTTAACCTTTTAGTAAAAATACTATATTAAAATTAAGACAACAGGAGGAACTAGTCATGAGAAAAAAATTATCGGTATTAATCGTAATATCTTTATTAACAACAATCGTTTTAGCAGGATGTGGTACAAACAGTAGTATAAAAGATGTGGGAGTAGCTGAAAAAGAAACATTTAGGGTAGGTCTTGAAGCAGGATATGCACCGTTCAATTGGACCCAAGTGGATGATTCCAATGGCGGGATTAAAATAGATGGTGCCGCAGAATTTGTAGGTGGATACGATGTGGAGATCGCTAAGAAAATTGCAGAAGGTTTAGGAAGAGAATTAGTTATAGTTAAAACCGAATGGGATGGTCTTGTACCAGCATTAACTTCAGGAAAAATTGATGCAATTATTGCAGGTATGTCACCAACAGCTGAACGTAAAGAGACAATTGACTTCTCGGAGAATTACTATAAATCTAATTTAGTTATGGTTGTACAGAAAGGTGGAAAATATGAAGATGCTACTTCTATCCAAGATTTTAAGGGAGCAAAAATAACTGCTCAATTAAATACATTTCATTATTCCGTAGTTAATCAGATTCAAGATGTGGATAAGCAGCCAGCTATGGATAATTTCCCAGCAATGAGGGTTGCACTTGAATCAGGAATGATTGATGGATATATCTCCGAACGTCCAGAAGGTATTAGTGCTGAAACTGCAAACAAAAATTTCAAAATGATAGAATTTAGAGATGGATTCAATACATCAGATGAAGACACTGCGATTGCTGTAGGTGTTGTAAAAGGTAGTAATTTAACTGAAAAAATCAATGAAATATTAAAAGCTATTTCAGAAGAAGAACAAGAAGCTATTATGGATGATGCTATTAAGAATCAGCCTGCAGCAGAATAGGAGGAGAAAAATGAGTTTTGAGTGGATACTAAAAATTATTTCAAATAATGGGATAATGTTTCTTCGTGGAGCTGGTATGACACTTATAATTTCTATGGTTGGTACTATTGTGGGTTTTATTATTGGTTTACTAATAGGAGTTATACGTACTGTTCCAATACCTGAAAGAGGAGTAAAGAAAATTATTTTTAAATTCATTAATGCTATTCTTTCTATTTATATAGAAATATTTCGTGGAACACCAATGATTGTACAAGCAATGGTAATTTATTATGGGTCTGCTTCAGCGTTTGGTATAGATATGAATCGAATTTTTGCAGCTATATTTATAGTATCTATTAACACGGGGGCATATATGTCAGAAATTGTTCGTGGTGGTATTGTTTCTATTGATAAAGGGCAATTCGAAGCAGCTCAAGCTATGGGTATGAACCATATTCAAACTATGATAAATGTAGTATTACCACAAGTAATTCGTAATATTTTACCAGCAATGGGGAATGAATTTGTAATTAATATAAAAGATACATCAGTTCTTAATGTAATTTCTGTAACAGAATTATATTTTCAAACAAAATCAGTTGCAGGAAACAACTTTAGATATTTTGAATCATTTTTTGTTGCGTGTATTCTTTATTTTATAATGACATTTACAGTGACAAGAATTTTACGATATATCGAAATAAAATTAGATGGTCCTGAAAATTATATTATATATGCTAATCAAATGTAAGTATAAACACATGAAGAATATGATAGGTAGAATAGAAGATTTCAATGCGAATCGATATTAGAGAGAGAAGGAGAAATATGGAAAAGATACTAGATATTCGACATTTAAGTAAATCCTTTGGAACTCATGAAGTATTAAGAGACATTAATTTTTCAGTAAATAGAGGAGAAGTAGTTTGTATTATTGGTTCGTCTGGTTCAGGTAAATCAACTCTTCTTCGCTGTGTTAATCTTCTAGAGAAACCAAATGGTGGTGAAATTCTTTATAAAGGAGAGAATATTTTAGATGATAATCACGATATCTATGAATATCGTACAAAGCTAGGAATGGTATTCCAACAATTTAACCTATTTAATAATCATAATGTTTTAAATAATTGTATAGTAGGGCAAATGAAAGTCTTGAAAGGTTCTAAGGAAGAGTCTGAAAATATAGCTATGAAATATTTGAATGTTGTTGGAATGGACCAATATATTAATGCAAAGCCAAAGCAATTATCAGGAGGACAAAAACAGCGTGTAGCCATTGCTAGAGCACTTTCTATGGAACCTGATGTTATGCTATTTGATGAACCTACATCTGCCCTCGATCCAGAAATGGTAGGAGAGGTTCTTAAGGTCATGAAAGAACTTGCGGAAACTGGACTTACCATGTTAGTAGTGACCCATGAAATGGAATTTGCAAGGGAAGTGGCAGATCGCGTGGTATTTATGGATAGAGGAATTATTGCAGAAGAAGGTAGTCCAGAACAAATCTTCAATAATCCAGTTAAGGAGCGTACGAGAGAATTTTTGAGACGTATCTTGTAAAAATGGTTGGGCACCATTTTGGTACCATAAATTTTAAGGAGGGCGACATGAGCAACGAACTTTTAGATAGGGGTATTATACTCCCGTTCTGTGAAGTGAACGACGAAAACTAAATAAGCACCTCATGGGCGGCGTTTACTAATTTCCATGCGGGGAGGAATATAGGAACGCTGCTTTTTTCATGTTCTTCTGTCACGCAGTAGGGGTGAAAGAAGCCATGTATTGATGTTACCCCCTAAATCCGGACACGGATTCAGGGGGTATTATCATGTCTAAA